>JBMFSA010000017.1:0-13113 GCA_049967795.1 Candidatus Micrarchaeia archaeon
ATAGAGATATTTTTTATCCTGCTCAAACCGGAAAATGGTACTTTGTTGCATGGACTTATAATCCATTAAAAGAAAATAATATATCTGCATATTTAAATGGGACTCTTGTTGGAAGCAATACTGGTACAAATGTTGTGCTTGATGGGCAAATTGATCTTGGTTATGGTGGTGGAATTGGAAGTATAGATGGATATGTATCTAATGTTCAAATTTACAATACTTCTCTTTCAGCCAACGATATTCAGGCCCTTTACCAAGAGGGCATAGGCGGCGCACCCATAGATCTGCAGCACCTTGTTGCATGGTATCCATTAAATGGTAATGCAAATGATTATTCTGGTAATGGCAACAATGGTAAGAGTAATAGTGGTGTTACATTTACCTCTTTCTGGGAAAATGGATATACACCACCATAAAATAATAGATATTTTATAGACTAAAAATAAATAGGGAAATTAAAAAAATAAATTTTACTTTTTCTTTCTTATTTAATTTTTATTTATTTTTCAAAATTTCTTTCATAAACTTTTCCATTTGGCTCTGCTTCCTTGAAGACCTGTGATTCAAATTTGTATAATTTTGCTTTTGGATTTTTCCACGCATCAGTATCTAACCCTGCTTTGATGCAAACATTTTCAAGGAATGTCTTTTCATCCCACTGTTCTTCAACTGCTACTATTGGAAGTAGCAAACCTGAGTAATAGCCATATTTAATCAAAAGCCCATCCTTGCCTACTTTTATCTCTTTTATTATATCCTCAATATTTTCAGGTTTCTTTATTAAAGTAGGTTCTGACAATATATTGACTTCTATAACAATCTTATCGAGCTCTTCTTTTTTCAATGGCATGAATCTTGGATCCTCTACTGCAGCGGCTATTGATGCATCTATAATCATATCTTTTAATTGTGCTACTGCTATAGGAAATCCTATACACCCTCTAAGATCATTTGTTGGATGCTTTTCAAGCGTTACAAAAACACCTACTTGATCCTTGAATTTGTTTAGTTCATCAATGCTGCTTCTAGTATTATATTTAATATAATTTTCAATCGCTTTTCTAGCACTTTTAACTAATATTTCTCCATCTTTTAAATCATAAAATTTCATAAAAATCACTATTATTTTATTTTTGTTATTATTACTATTTTTAAATATTAATATTATTTGGGGCAATTTTGATATTTATATTTTCTCCACAAACAGCACATCTATTGTCTTTTGTAATATTATATTTTATTATGTCTATCCCTAATCTTTCTATTAATAGTGCATTGCATTTAGGGCAATAAGTATTTTCATATTTGCTTCCATATACATTTCCTAAATAAACATACTTCATTCCTATATCCTTTGCAATTTTATAATGTTTTTCAAGAGTCTTGATTGGTGTAATAGGTAGATAATCCATCTTAAAGTCAGGATGGAATCTTAGAAAATGCATCGGTGTATCAGGTCCTAAATTATCATAAATCCATTTGATTAGTTTTTCTGCATCCTCTATTGAATCCCCAACATTTGGTACAACCAAATCTGTTATTTCTATAAACATACCCTTTTCTTTCATAGCCAACAATGAGGAGAAAATAGGTTGTTCTGACATTATTGAAATATATTTCATTGCAAACTTTGTATTGGCATTACCTTTGAAGTCAACAGTCATTGCATCAATCTTGCCAGCGGCGGCGTCTACAGCCTCTGGAGTCATAAATCCATTAGTTACAAATGTATTGAACAATCCATGCTTATGAGCCAATATGGCAGTATCTAAAGCGTACTCCATAAAAATTGTAGGTTCATTATATGTGTATGAAATGCCGTCTGCTTTATACTTTAATGCCATCTCTATAAGCACATCTGGGCTTATTTCAGAATTTGTCACATTCCTTGAATGGCTTAAATCCCAATTCTGGCAGTATTGGCAATTGAAGTTGCACCCATTGGTGCCGATACTGAGCATGCTTGCTCCTGGCTTGTAATGGAATAGAGGCTTCTTTTCTATAGGGTCAAGATTTATTGCAGCAATGCTTCCATATGCTGTTGAATATATTTTTCCTTCAATATTTTTTCTTACGCCACAGAATCCGATAGATCCTTCTGGAATGTTACAACGCCTTGCACATAAATTGCATATTGCTCTTTTATTTGGCAGTTGATTATAAAGTATTCCTAATTTCTGCATGTTATCTAAATATTAATAAGCATTTTCAAATATTTATATTTATCCTTATATATTTATTGAAATAATAAATAAATGTAAAAATTGAAGAATAAAAGTGCAAAAGTGCAAAATAGTGGTGTTATGAGAGAGATGGTATTTTCTGGTTCTTTTTATCCATCAAGTAGATCTGAATTGAATGAAATGCTAGATGAATTCATCAAAGATGCTAAGATCAACTTGAAAGAAAGAGAAAATGTTATAAGTGCAGTTGCACCTCATGCAGGATATATTTATTCTGGAAGGACTGCTGCATTTACTTATAAACTTATATCAGAAGCATTGAAGAAGAATTCTATAGATACATTTATTATAATAGGACCAAACCATACAGGACTTGGCAAACCTATAGCAGTTTCAAAAGAGGACTGGTCAACGCCTTTTGGTGTTGTTAAAAATGACAGAGCATTATCTGACAAGATTGTTAAGAGTTCAAAATTGTTTGAGTTTGATGAAGAAGCCCACGCTGAAGAGCATTCAATAGAAGTCCAATTACCTTTTCTACAAAAGATTGTAAAAGAGCCAAAATGTGTATTTATCTGTATGGGCGACCAATCTTATGAGAATGCTGTTGAAATGAGCAAAATAATATATGAATCTGCACTTGCGCTCAATAAAAAAATATTTATTATTGCGAGCTCTGATATGAATCATTATGAAGATGCAAATACTGCAAATAAAAAAGATACGGAGGTTCTTGATGCGTTAAAGGCTCTTGATATTCCTTTATTTTATAACAGGATAGATGAATATAATGATACTATGTGTGGATATGGTCCTGTAGCAACTGCTGCATTATTTTCAATAAAAAATAAAGCAAAAGAAGCAAGAATATTAAATTACTCAAATTCAGGGAATGTTACTAAAGATTATATATCTGTTGTAGCATATGCAAGTATAGCTTTTCTTGCATGATTTTTGTAATTAGATTAATAGATTAATAAAATTTTTTATTTATTTCCTTTCTTTGGCTTTGATTTTTTCTGCTTTGGTATACTCTTGTTTTTTGTGCCTGTACCTCTAAGGTCTGTCTGCGGATTAGATTCTTCGGTATTTTCTGTATTAGTTTTTTCTTTCTCTACTGTATTTGGTGATTGATAATTTTGATTTACATTTTGATTGTCTGTAGATGTTGATTCAGTAGTGTTTGATGTTTGTGTTTGTTGATTATTTGTATTCTCTGTTTTTGCTATTTTCTTTTTCCATATGAATGCTAACGCAATGATTATTATAATAATGATGGCTCCAATCAAAAGTGTATTGTTGCTGCCCTGCTGTTTCTGTGTTGTTGTGGTGCTTTTAGAAGAGGTGTTTGAAGAAGGGGTGGGTGAAGTTGAAGCAACTGAAGTTGAATTGCTGCTCTTACTTGTATTTGTCTTGCTTGTGCTGCTTGTTGTGTTTGTTATTTTTGTTATAGTTGTTGAATTGCTGACTGTTTTATTGACAACATTCAAATATAATGTTGTATTGTGTGTAGATACATCGCCAGATACAGCGGCAAGCACTATCGGATATACGCCAGGCTTTACTTTATATGTTATAAAACCTGATTGTATAGGTAGTAAACTTATCATAATGCTTCCTGTAAAATTTGGCTTATTATATGGGTTTGAAATAGAAATACCTATTCCATTAGTGCTAAAATCTTGGCTGTTCATAATCTTTACAGTAGTGCCCCATGCCTCTCCGCTTGTAAGTATAACTGTAAAATTAACACTTTCTGTTTGATTTGGCATCATTGTTATATTATATTTATTCAATATTATATTAACAGTTCCATAAGTGTATTGTTGAGAAAAGATTTGTGGCATTAAGACTACAAAAAATAAAAGACTTAAACTAATCAATATATTTTTCATAAGTTCACCTTTTATAATTTATAAATATAAAAAGTAAAAATATAAATAATATTATTGTAATATGGAATATTGGCTAATGTTAATATGAAGGATATTATGATATTAATAAACAAGAGAAAGCTTCTCAAAGATTATGGAAAGTTGTATAGTGAGGAGCTTAACATAAATCTTGACAGGAAGAATGAAAAAGAAATATTCAAATGGTTTCTTGCGAGCGTGCTTTTTGGTGCTCCAATAAGTGAAAGAAATGCTAAAGAGACATTTGTAATATTTGAGGAGAATAGAATAGACAATCCTGACTCTATAATAAAAGCGGGATGGAACAAGCTTGTTGAGCTGCTTGACAATGGCGGCTACACGAGATATGATTTTAAGACTGCTGACAAGCTTCTTGAGTTATCAAAGAATCTGAAACAGCAGGGAGGTCTTATAAATATATACAACAGTTCAAGGAATGAAGATGAGTTGAGAGTGAGGCTCAAGATGCTTGCTAAAGGAATCGGCAATACTACTATAAATATATTTTTAAGAGACATGCAGGGAATATGGAATGTTAAGCCTGAGCACACTAAAGCAGTTATAGAAGCAGCAAAGAAGCTACATATAAAATTAGGTAGAAAGTTTGATAAGAGGTTAGACAGTGCTCTTATAAGATATATGCATCAAAACAAAATAAACAAAAGAAAACAATAAATATTTTTTAGATAACTAAACAATAAATATATATATTTTGATTAAAGATTTATAGATGAATATAGAAGCAAAAATATGAATGATAGTATGAAAATGAGGACTTCACAAAAAGATTTTATAATATTAATAGTAATGTCAATTATAGGTATAATAACTTCATTGAGTGTTGTCTATGAGCTTTATGTAGCACACTCTCTTCCTCCATTTTGCGAAATAGGAAACAATACTAATGGATTGCAATTTAATTGCGCCAAGGTGCTCTTAAGCAGCTATTCAAATATTTCTATATTTAGCTTCAATATTTCATTAGATATGCTGGCAGTATTCTGGTTCATAATTAATATTATATTAGTATTGTTGATAGTGTTTGCCAATATAAACATTGCACGTTTTTCATTCAAGCTTCTCTTCGCGTGGAGGTTTATAGGATTAGCAATTGTCCCTTATCTTGTATATCTAGAATTTATGGTTATACATTCGATATGTATCTATTGTACAACAATGCATATAGCAATAATAATTGACTTTATTATAGTGACATATTTCCTCTTCATGCCAAAATCAAAAATAAGATCTTCTTTATATCTTGAAGTAGAGCCTAGCACAAAAAGCGTTGCAGAAGTTGCATAATTATTATATTATTTTGTATTATTATTTTGTATCTTATTATTATTCAAGATCACTCTGATTTTCTTCTTTGCCTTGAAGTATACTTTTTCTGTCTATTTCATAATTTATTATATCTATACAGCTTGCAGCTAAATACTTAACTTTCCCCAAAGATAATTTGCTTCCATATCTGAGTAGGAATTGCTCATCTTTTTTAGGTATTCCTATATGATCGCCAATTACAAAAAGCATATTGTCTTTTACTTCTAAATTGTCTATACTATCTCCTTTTGAGTTTAATACAAAAATGCTATATCCTTGAGCACTTTTTTCTTTTATTATTTCTTGCAGCGATTTCTTATCTGTTTTTATACCTTCATGCTCCTTTCCTCTTAAAATTTTTTTTATAATTATATTCCAATCTGCTTCATCTATTCTCGCATCTCTAAGATCATTTCCATTTATTTCTATATGTAGGGGAGGGTTTCTAGGCCCATTGAGCACTGCGTGAAATATAACATCATGCCTGTGTGATTGTGCTTTGAATATAGACATCAAAATTGATTGATATACAATATCTAATCTGCCTCCATCTACAAGTTCTACAAAATCCGGAGTTGTATATCCTGTTCTCGAATATAAAATAAATTCACGCATTATACTTCCTTTTTATTTTTTATTTTTATTTTTTTATTATTCTTGCTTTTCATCCCCAGATATCTGCTTTGATATTTTCTTTTTTGATATTCATCAAAAGCAAACAATCCTGCATCGCCTTTACAAATGCAAGAGGTCCGCATACATATACTTTTCTCTCTATATAATCAGGGCACTGTGCTTTAATCATATTAATATCAATATGTCCTGTCAAACCCTTCCAATTATCATTCGGCTGAGGTCTTGTTACTGTTATTGCTACCTTTAATTTTAATTTTTTCTCAAATTCCTCAATTTTACTCTTTTGTATTATGTCTGTAGGAAATCTAACACTGTACATAAGCACTGCATCAATACTGCTTCCTGTTGTATCCATATGTTTAAGGAATGACATAAAAGGTGCGACACCAGTTCCACCTGCAATAAGCAGTACTTTTTTGTCTGTATTGGAATTGAATTTGAACTGGCCATACGGTCCTTTGATTATAAATGTGCTTCCTATCTTTGCATCGAGAAAATAAGTTCTGTGCATTGTATTATTCAAAGGATGCTCCTTTACGGCAAATATTTCAAGGATTGGTGAAGAAGGATCTGAAGCGATTGAGAATGCCCTTCCCTCTCTAAGCTTGCCTGTTTCATCAACTCCATATATCATGACAAACATTCCTGGTATGAAGTTTAAAGGCTTTCCATCTTCTGGCTTGAATCTTACTATTATGACATCTTTAGTTTCATCTATTCTCTCATATAATTGATATTTCTTTTCAACAATCTGTTCTGACATAATATCACAGTAGCTTTAATTTTTATCAATAAAATTAGATAAAATATCTATAAATTCTTTAGTGTTTGTATAATGAGGTGTATGGCCTGCACCTTTTATTATTTCAACCTTACTATCTCTTATTCTTTGGTTAAATATTAATGCATATTTTGGATCTATAATTTTATCTTTCTCTCCCCATATTATCAGAGTCGGTGTTGATATATTAGCTAAAATATTTTCAGTAAGCCATTCCTTTTCGTATTCTGAATTAAGTATGCTCTTTATTACATAATCTCTGTTTCCCTCTATTTTCATAACTTGATAAAATATTTTATCAATATTTTTAATACGCTCTAATGGTGTTATATTTATAAAATCTACATCTAAACCAGCTGCATCAACAAGTATAAGCCCTCTCAATTTATGGTTTTTATTTGCAGCATAGTTGGCAGCAATCCAACCTCCATAAGAGTGCCCTATAATATATAAATTGTTTAAATTAAGCGCTTTGACAAATTCATCAAGCACTTTTGTTTGTGTCTCTACAGTATAATCTATTATAGGTGCATCTGATCTACCATGGCCCAACAAATCTAGAAAGTATATATTATAAGTACGTGGTAAATTTGCTGCAACTCTATCCCATGCTTTTGTTGATGCGCCAAGCCCATGTAAAAATATAAGATTCTTTATATTTGGATTTATAAAGTGGTTAATATTTTTATAATATTTATAATAAATATGGCCTTGTGATGTCAACAAAAAATCCTCTTTAAAATCATTCATAATAAAGCCTTTTTATTCTAATATTTTGTATATATTAAATCAAGATTTTCTATCTCAACTCTATTTCCTTTCTTGACATGTTTTATAATCTTGATTTTGCCTATTTATTGAATATAAAATTAATAAAAATTTTCTATATTATATAAATAAATATTAAATTAAATAAAATAAAAAATGAAAATAAATTATAATATAAATAAAAAATATTAATACAATAAATATTATCCATAGAAATAATGGATTGGTGCATCTATTGCAGCTTCAGCAGCTTCTTGTATTGCTTCACTGAATGTTGGGTGTGGATGTATAACAGTTGCAATATCATCAACAGTTGCGCCCATTTCAATAGCCAAAGCCGCTTCTGCAATCATGGCATTTGCATCTTTTGATACAATCTCTACTCCTTTTACAATTTTATTATCATCATATGCAATTTTGACAAATCCTTTTGTTGAATCAAGCGCAATCGCCCTTCCTAATGCACTTAAAGGAAACTTCTTGACTTTAATTCCTTCTTTTTCATCAACGCTACCTGCAATTGCTAATTCAGGATCAGAGAATACAACAGCAGGCACAACAATATTGTCATAATAGGAAGGAAGCCCAGCGGCGACTTCTGCTGCAACTACTCCCTGCCTTATTGCCTTGTGTGCAAGCATGGGCTCTCCTACTACATCACCTATTGCAAGTATATTCGGATCGGTGGTCTGAAGCCTATTATCAACAACTATAAATCCTTTTTCATTAAGCTTTACTTTTGTCTTCTCAAGCTCGAGCCCTTCTGTATAAGGCACAAGCCCCACAGAAGAAAGTACAAGGCTTGCATTTATCTTGCTTCCATCACTTAATATAATATTATTTCCATTCCTTGATGTTGGCGTTACTCCTTTGATTATATTTATTCCAAGGTTCTGCATTCCTGCTTTGATTATTGATACAGCCTCTCTGTCAAAGTGCGACAATATATCAGATCTTGCAAGAATTGTAACCTTGGTTCCAAGTTTTGCAAATAGTGTGCCGACTTCTACAGCAACATAGCCTGCTCCTATAATAAGCAAATCCTTTGGTATATAATCAAGCATGAGCGCCTTCATATAATCAATTATATAATTATTATCAACTTCAAATCCTTTGAGCTGCATCGGCATTGAGCCTGTTGCAATTATAGCCTTCTTAAACTGTATTGTTGTTAATCCATCTATAAGAAGTGTATTTGATGAAGTAAATACTGCATTGCCTTTTATAACTTCTATTTTATGAGCTTTGCAAAGGAATGCAACACCATCTTCAAGCTTCTTTGATACAGACATGCGCCACTCATACATCTTCTTTGCATCTATTGAAGGCGAAGAAGAAAGGCCGAATTTTGATGAATGTGATGAGGTGTAAAAAGAATCTGCAATATGTATTAATGTTTTAGAAGGAATGCAGGCATAGTTCAGGCAATGACCTCCAAGCTTCTCTTTTTCTATCAAAACAACATTCAAGCCTAATTCAGCCGCCCTTATAGCGGCAACATACCCTCCAACTCCTGCACCAACAACTGCAAGATCAAATTCTTCCGGAAGTGAGCCCATAACCATAATATCACTTGACTTTTAAATTAAATATATTAATAATAAAAAATAAAAAATAATAAAAATAAATTAAAGCATCTCAAGGAAATCTGGATCCTCTAAATACTTTATTATTGCATTTCCAAAAAGCACTGCTTCAGCACCATCAACAACTCTATGATCAAAGCTCAATGAAAATGGAAGCACCTTTCCAATCTGAATCTTGCCGTCAACTACAACAGGCTCATCTCTTATAAGGTGGATTCCAAGTATTGCAACATTTGGTGGATTGATCATAGGCACTGAGAAGTAGCCTCCTCCCAGGCTTCCTATATTTGTAATTGTAAATGTACTGTCCTTCATCTCATCAAGTGTTATTGTATTATTGAGTGTTTTGTTGTGCAGCTCCTGTATTTCTGCTGCAATATTTGCAATGCTCTTATTATCTGCATTTTTTACAACAGCAACTTTCAATCCATCTGGAGATTCAGCAGCAAGCCCTATATTATAATATTTCTTTCTTATTATCATCTGATTGTCGCGGTCATAGCTTGCATTGAAATTCGGATTTTCTTTCAGCGCCTCTATTGTTGCTTTTATAATGAAAGGAAGGAAGGTTAATTTTATGCCTCTATCTTTTTCAAGATTCGGCTTCTCTCTCATAACAATATTCCATAATGCAGTTGCATTGATTTTATCCATATGCACTGCTCGTGGCATCTTCCATGATTCCTCCATGTTGCGTGCAATTGCTTTTCGTGTTTGTGACATCGGTATCCTTTCTATAAGATTATCTGATTCATTTTTAATAGAAGAAATAGAAGAAAGAGAAGAAGATGTAGAAGTTTGAGTTGGAGTAGTTGAAGATTTTAATGAAAAATTTTTAATATCACTTTCTAATATTCTTCCATTAGGTCCGCTTCCAACAACCTTGCTTATATCAATATTCATACTTCTTGCAAGCTTCCTTACTGAAGGAGTTGCGATGATATCACTTTTTACATTCTGCATAGAAGGTTGTGGTGTTTTATTAATAATATCAATGTTCTTTGCTCTTTCTTGAGTCTGGTTTATAATTTTTGATGCCTGCTCTTTAATATTAATTATATTTTCTGCAGGCTTTGTAAATTTACCTTTAAATTCATCTGCAGTTCCTATATAAGCAAGAACATCCCCAATATGCACATCGCTATTTTCTGCAATATTTATTTTAATAACCCCGGATATTGGAGCAGGTATATTGACAACTGCCTTATCTGTTTCTATCTGGACAATCTGCTGATCTTCTTTAACAATATCTCCATCTTTTACAAGCCACTTTTGAATATGACCTTCAGTTATTCCTTCTCCAACATCAACAAACTTAAGCTCTTTCACACAATCACCATCTAATTTTTAATCTTTCTTTTTAAGTTTTTTATCTTTATTATACAGACATTATTTTGTCAATTGCTTCCATAATCTTCCTTTCATTTGGTATATAATAATCTTCATAGCCTGGGAATGGATATGGAAGGCTTGGAGATGCAACTCTTAATATAGGTGCATCAAGATCAAACATCGCCTTCTCTGCTATCCTTGCAGATATTTCTGCGCCAACACCAAATGAAAGTGATGCTTCATGAACAACGATGACACGGCCTGTCTTTTTTGCACTATTAAGTATTGTAGTTTCATCTAATGGATTTATTGTTCTTAAATCAATAATTTCTGCATTCACCTTCTTTGAATCAACTGCTTTTTTAACTGCTTCTACCATCGTTCCATAAGTTATTATAGTAAGATCATTGCCTTCTCTAATAATGTTAGCCTTCCCTATAGGTACTTCATATTTTTCATCAGGAATCTCTTGTTTAAATAGTCTATAAAGCTTTGTAGGCTCAAGGAATATAATAGGATCATTCATATGTGATGCTTTAATCAACAAGCCTTTTGCATCATATGGATTTGAAGGCTCTACAACAATCAATCCACCTATATGTGAATAGAAGACTTCAGGATTGTCTGAATGGTGTTCAAGTGCCCTAACTCCTCCACTCACTGGCGTCCTTACAATCATCTTAAGGGGCATTGAGGATCTTGTTCTTGTTCTGTATCTTGCAGCATGATTAATTAATTGACTGAATCCAAGAAACATGAATCCAGCAAACTGAATTTCTGGAATAGGAAACATTCCTCCAAGCGCCATTCCTATTGAGCTTCCTAATATAGCAGATTCTGCAAGCGGTGTATCAAGCACTCTGCTTCCATATTTAGCATATAATCCATCTGTTGCCCTGAATACTCCCCCATCCTTTCCAACATCCTCTCCTAATATTATTGCCTTGTCATTCTCGGCCAATATTAAATCTAACGCATTGTTTATTGCACCAACCATATTTGTTATCATAAATTTCACCATTTAATTTTTTATTTTTATAAAATATTAATTAAAAAATAAAATAAATCAATAAATTATTCCTCAAGCCAGAAGTTTGATGCAACTGCATCATTATATTCTTCTTGGAGAATCTCTGGAGTGAAGCTGTATACAGTACTAAACATCTTTGACGGATCTGGCTTAAACTTTTCTGCTTCTGCAACTGCGTCATCAATCATCTTCTGGTGCTCTGCATTCATAGCTGCTTCTTTTGAATCATCCCAAATTCCTTTCTTCCTCAAATAAATCCCCAGTCTTTTAATAGGATCTTTTGATGCCCATTTTTTAACCTCTTCATCACTTCTATACTTTGTTGGATCGTCAGATGTTGTATGCATGCTCATTCTATATGTTAAGCATTCTATAATCATAGGTCCTTCTTTCTTAACCTTTTCAATTGCATCCTTTGTTGCTTTGTAAACAGCAACTGCATCATTTCCATCAACCTGTATTCCATCAATTCCAGCTGCAATTGCTTTCTGAGCAAGAGTTTGAGCTGCACTCTGTTTGCTTCTCGGGACTGATATTGCCCATTGATTGTTTTCTATAATTACTACAAGAGGTACTTTCATAACGCCAGCAAAATTAATGGCTTCATAAAAATCACCCTCTGAAGTGCCACCATCTCCTATATAAGATACAACTGCGTTGTTTGTTTTTAAGTATTTCTGTGCATATGCAAGTCCTGCAGCATGCTGTGTTTGGGTTCCAACAGGCACTGCGACTGCAAGGCTGTTTATTGATTTGAATACTGCGCCTCCATCTTCATACCCCTTCCAATATGTATAGAAGTCTTTGAGCTGCAGCCCTCTTACAATAAGAGTGCCATGCTGTCTATAGTTTGGCACAATATAATCATTTTTACCAAGCGCCATTGCGCTGCCTATCTGTTCACCTTCCTGTCCAACTAATGGAGCATATGTTGCAAGCCTGCCCTGTCTTTGAAGGCTGAGTGCCTTTGCATCAACGCTTCTCGCAAGATTCATATACTTATACATGTCAATGAGTTTGTTACTATCTAAATCACTAGGAAAGAGCGATTCGTCAACATTCCCATTCTCATCCATTATCTGCATGTAGGATATAGATTTTGAAAATACTTCATTTATCACTTTATCACCTATATTTATTAATATTTTTGTATAATAAATAATAATCAAACAATAATCAATAGATAATTATTTATTACTTATAATAAATTTTTTATATTGAAATAAACTATTATATTTCTTATTTTGACTTCATAAAAAATTAATAAATAATAAAATTTTTATTATATAAATATATAAATTAAAAAATTATATTAAAAAGATAAAAAATAAAACAAAGAAAAAAAAAAAAGAAAAAAAAGAAAAAAAAATAAAAAATAAAAAACAAAAAAAAACAAAAATGATTTTTATGTTTATGATATTTGGAATTTTGGCTGATGTAGAATTTGCAGTACTTGCATTATTTGTGATAGTTGCCGCTATAGTAGTATGGGGCTATAATACATTGATAAGCAAACGAAACAGAGTTGCAAATGCGTGGGCTCAAATAGATGTGCAGC
>JBMFSA010000018.1:0-12793 GCA_049967795.1 Candidatus Micrarchaeia archaeon
GTTAGAGTATTAACAATCAAGACATTATTATTACCACGATTTACAACATAAGCATATGCACCACTAGGAGCAAATGCAACACCTATAGGTTGATTAAATCCTGTTATTGTATTAACAATAGAATTTGTTGCTGTATTGACAATACTAACTATATTATTATTACTATTTGTGACATAAGCATAGGCACCATTTGGAGCAAATGCAACACCCCAAGGATAATCAAATCCTGTTATTGCTGGAATCAAAGCGCTTGTAGAATATGTCGATGAAGTTGCACCTGAGATTGCAACACCACTTCCAGAAGTATCATTATACCACTGGTATGAATATGGAGAGGTTCCACCAGTAACGCTTGCAGCAAGCGTTATAGTCTGTCCGGAATCGTAGGTTGCAGATGTTGGTGAAATTGAAACATTCAAAGGAGGATTTAAAGTAATAACAGAATTTGTTGATTTAATTGTATTGTCCATTTGATCTGTTACTGTAATATAATATACATATGTTCCAGCTGTAACAGCAGTATTAGTTGCAAAAGTACAATTTTGAGCTATAGAGTTTGCACAGTTTACTGCAGGCTCAACATTGCTTGAAGGAGCCTGCTCATACCATTGATAAGAATAAGGAGGCTTGCCACCTGACGGTGATGAAACAATAGTTATTGTCTGTCCTTGATCGAGCGTTGCACTTGATGGGCTTATAGAAACTGCTAATGGAATATTGAATGTTGCAGTCTCTGTTGTTGGACTATAAATTGTTAATGAATCTATAGCATTATTGCCGCTATAGCAAGCGGTTCCTGTGCACTGCCATCCAGTAAATACATAACCTGAATTAGGAGTTGCAGATATTGTAATTGTATTTTCATAACTCACCCATTCACTTGCTGGGCTTGCCGTTCCATAAGTTGATGGATAAGATGAAGTAGTAAGATAATATTGTGTTGTATAATTTGCAGTTGCGATGCAGTTTGATAATGCAGTAAATGAACCGCTCTGTGCCGTCAAACCATCAGTTGTACAACCTGAATTTGGCACAATATAATTGAATACATATTGAGTTGAGGTTGCGCCAGCTATTGGCGATTCAAATTTATAGATAAGAGTTGAATTGTATGCAAATATAAGATTCTTCGGCAATTCTGAAAGTGTATACAAAGCGCCAGCAACATCAACTATAGGATTGCTACCTGTACTTTGCATTGTTGGATTAGATTCTGAATTGAATGTAAAGTAGACAGGATTATAAGGATCAAATATTGCAGTTTCATTTATATTATTATTAATTGTTATAGTTTCTGTATTGCTTGTTCCTGTATAGCTTCCTAATCCGTTCCCAATCCATTTAACAAAGTAATAGCCTTTATTAGCACTTGCGCTTAATGTCACAGAAGATCCTGCTTTATATAAACCACTTGAAGGTGCAACAACACCCCCAACATTTGAAAAAGGAATTACATTCAATTTATAATATGGAACAATAACAATCTTTGTAAACTTTGCAGTCAATGTTGCATTTGAATTAATTGTAAGTTCTGATGTCTGTGAATTTAAAGATGAAATTAATGAATTTGGTGATAATATAGACCACGATGAAAAGTTAAAACCGCTTGGAGGTGCTGCATATATCTTATAAGTACCACTCTTTGTTATCAAAACATTCTGCCCATTTACATATGGAACACCATTTACTAGAATGCTTCCGTTTGTACTCACTAATGCACCATTTGAATTTAATCCTTCAATGTTTATTGCAATATTATAGAATGTTGTTTTTGAAGGGCCGACCGTTTGAATAGAAGATCCGGATGTTGAATATGTTGTCTGCGAGCAACTTGTAGAACTAAGATTAGAGCAGATATGATAACTTAATGAAAAGGTACTTGTTGTTTTTGAACCTATTGAAGGAACTGTACTGCTATTAATTAGAACCTTGCAGATTACTTGACCGCCTGGAGCAACCAGATTAGGATAACAACTACCTTTTGTTGAGATGCTTTTTGCATTCCCAACAGAAGTGAGATTAATTGCGCTTGAAGAAAGTAAAATAGGTTCATTCATTTTATTTACAAATTCAAGATAATAGATTGCATTGCTTGTTGAGGTGCCATTTACTAATATAGCTCCAGTGCATTGAAAGCTTGGATTAATATTACATATAGAAGGAAGTGTCTGCTGCGGCTGTGGCTTAAATACAACATTGATAAGAACAGTTAAGATAAGTACAACTATCAAAATAGCAATTGTATAGATAATTAAATACTCTATAGAGCTCTGCAAATTTGCTTTTCCATCCATCTATTCACTGGTCCTGATATAAAATTAACTAAAAACATTTAAATATTTATCGATGCTTCTCCTTCTTAAACTAATTGAATTTTTACTATTAATATTTGTACATATTATATTATGTATTTAATGATATATATTATTTTCTTAAACTCTTAATTTTAATTTATATTAATATTAATTGAGTATCTTCAATTTTTAATAATTTTTATTATACATTTCAAATTCCACCAAAGCTGCTGAACATTGAACTAATTACAGAACTTCCACCAATATAAATTAATAATCCTATTACAATAAATATAGGTAGCATCCTTAAACCTTTTAATGCAGATCCGGTTGATATAGCAGACATAATTAAGCTTGCAAATGCAGTTGTAATAATAATTGCAATATAAGCAAACATTTTATAATCAGATACAGTTATTTGAGGGGGTGTTGGAGTTAAGAAAGACATACCCATTGTTGGAAGTCCGTTTGGATTTGAAGCTAATATACCGTTCCATACTGAAGTTGTTATCGTTATCATCTGCGTTGTCAGTGCATATAGAACTGGTGCAATAATCAAACCTGCAAATGCGATAAATATTGAATACATTGTCATCTGTCCCGCAACACTTTTCTGCGTTATCTGCTGATCACGCATATCTTTTGACAGCTGAAGAATTAAATCTGCCATTGCACCTCCATATTTAATAGCTTCTATAATCATCTTTACAGAATGCTGGAGCTGTGTTGATCTGTACTTGAATGAAAACTGGCGCAGAGCATTTTCAAGAGTTTCTCCACTAAATATAAGCTGGCTCATCTCTTTTATATCCTCACTAAGAAAAGAAAATTCTGATCTTGCAGCATGGAGCATCGCCCTATCAAGTGGCATTCCTCCTTTTAGATTTGCCGCTACAATCTGGAAGAAATCGGGAAGCATCGATTCAAGCTTCGTCTTTCTTTGATCAATTCTATATTCAATTATAAGATATATCATCACTCCATAAAGTACTGCTAAAATAATACTGAAGAATATTGAAAGCGCAACTTCAACACCTTCTATTGAAAAGATTACTGAAGCTGCAATAATAATTGCAATTGCAGGAAATAGAATTAGATTAAGAAGCTCGTCAACACTTATCTTAATGCCAGCAAGATCTAACTCTATTGAAATTCTTCTTGCGAATGGTCTTGATATATATTTTTCAAGACTTACAATCTTAAATGCTTTCATAAATATCACATACTAAATATAGGCCTTCCACTTCTAACCATCTGCAGGAACATAAACTGCAGGAACAATATTCCCACAAGTCCCAATGCAAGCATTGTTAAATTGATTGTTATGATTGGTATAAATGTTGTTAATATAGTAGCTACTGCAATACCCATACTTGGAAGTATAACTCCAAATAACATATAAAACATTGCAAGTGCATTGAGCCTCTGTCCATAAGATCTGAGCTCTATCACTCTTTCTTCAGAGAGCTGATTAATGACGCTCTGAAGGGCTTCAATTATATCAGAACCGATTCTAATGCTCATTGATGCTTGTATCATAAGCCTTCTAAAAGATGTGCTTTTTGAATTTGTTATTGCTTCATCAATTGCATCTTGAAGAGGCATTCCTAATTGGACGTTTTCTACAATCTGCTTAAATCCAACACTTGCATCTCCATATCCTTGACTAACGGATACAATTGCATTGAATAAAGGCATGCCTGATCTTAGAGAAATAATAATTTCACGTGCAGCAAACAAAATATCCTTTTCTGCATGTTTTGAAACCTGAATCTTTTTTTGAAGTGGCACTTTTATAGATGACTTAAAATAGATATAACCAAAAAGAAATCCAATAATTGATGAAAAAACTATATTTTCAACCATGCTAATATTGAAATTTGGAAAGAGCAGAAAGAGTATAACTGCTATAGATGCACCTATCAGAATTGAATTAAACAAATTTTTCTTGATGAATTCGTCAGGAGTTATATGCTGCTCTCTAAGTGCATCTGCCAAACCTTTATATTTTGATACACTTCTATAAGAATATCTTACAAAAAAGGTTTGTGTTGTTAATTTAACATTCTGCTGCGCCGCTTCTTCCTTAATCTCTTGTGTAGTGATAGGATGTGTAGGCATTGCAATATGTGGTGTTTCTATAGACTTTACTTTTATAATTTCAGCATTTTTATTTGGAGTTGTTTTTTTGAAAAAAAGATTGAATGATTTTTTTTGTGGTTGTATACTTTTCTCTTCTGCCTTCTCTTCAGCTCCTTCTTTGCTTATATTTGATTTTTCTTCATTGCCAACTTTATTAAGATTAGACTTTCTAAAAGAAAAGGATTTAAATAATGGCTTTCCTTCTAACTCTATTTCTTTTCCATTTACAATAATCTTTTTCTTCTTCCCAAAAAACATCAAGAACCACTTGAGCTATTATATTTGGAAAGTAGCGCAACTGCATCTGAAAGCCTTTGATCTCTAAGCTCTTCTAATGAGCGCTCAAGATCTGATAGTTGCTTCTTCTTTCCCTTCTCTGCTTTTTTCATTATATTAATATACTGCTCCAATCCATAAACCTCTTCTGCAACTATTTCCAAGTGCTCACTATCAAATACATGTTCATTCAATCCTTCTATTATCCTCTCTAATTCAGATATCTGATCTGATACAGGAAGATTAGGAAGTACAAGATCTTTTATATTGATCTTTATCTTCATAATCTTCTTCTCTTGTTTATTTTTATTCATCTCTTTTGTAAAAGATGCAAATTTATTTAATATTCCACCCATCTCCTTAGAAACATTTGCTGGAGCTTGAGCCTGTGGCGTTGTCTTTACCTGCTGCACATACTGCGCTTGCTGCAATCCTGATGTAATGATATGAGGTGAAACTGCTTGACCTGGCTGAACTGCTTGCAATGCTTCTTTTGGTTGTGCTCTGAATCTGCGCTTCTCAAAGCTTTCAAGCTTTGCTATACTTTCTTTATAATCTGCATATATAGTATTCTCACTATCTATCATTTCTGATAAGTTAAGCACTTGGATTTGATCACTTTTCTTTTTCTGCATGCTGTTTAACAAATTAACAAACTTCTGATAATTATCTTCTTCATTCTCTTTATTATTCTCTTCCATATCCATCATTAAATTTTATTTTTTTTTATTTTATTCAATTCAAATTTATTTAAATAAATTATTAGAATATTCCAAATCTTCTTTTACTGCTTCAAGAACCTTCTTTTTATTCCTGTAGAAATGTGATACTACAAATCCAGCATCATCAACACTCAATACATTATGCTTAACCATCCACAACAGCACATCTGCCTTTTCTTGTATATTATCCTCAATCTCTTTTTTGCTTAATCCACTATACATACTGATTGTATCTACTAAATTAACCATATCACCAATCTGATTATACATATTTGCTTTAAGATTCCATCTATATAATATGTTTGCATCTCCGGTCCTTGTAACCTCAGCAAATTCAAATATTTTTCTCATACCTGTTGATCTATATCTAAAAGTGACAATAATACCTCCAAGAGCATTGAGCATTATCTTTGGAGTGTTTATTGGAGGATTCGTCATTCTTATTATAGTATCTGCAGCATTATCAGCATGAAGTGTACTATATACAGCATGTCCAGTGTGTATAGCTTCAAAAAGAGTCTCAGCATCTTTTGCAACTCTTACCTCTCCAACAACAATTATATCTGGCCTCTGCCTTAATGAGTTAATTATAAGATCATAAAGATCAACTTCTCCCTTTCCTTCAGGATTTGGCATTCTTGTCAGCATTGGTACCCATTGAAAAAAGCTTGGAAGAGAAAGTTCTCTTGTTTCCTCAATTGATATAATTCTTCTTGTAGCAGGAAAGAATATACTCAAAGCATTAAGGAAACTTGTTTTTCCACTGGCTGTACCACCTGAAATGAGCAGGCTGATTTCATTTTGTATTGACTCCCATATCAACGCTGCAATATAAGGGTTTGTTGTGCCATTCTTTATCATTGCAGGCATGGTCCAAGGATTCTTCTGAAACTTTCTTATTGTTATTGTATTTCCAATTTGAGAAATGGGATAAAGAGTAGCATTTACTCTAGACCCATCACTTAACTCTGCGTCCATAATAGGGGTTAAATTGTTTATCTCTCTGCCTACTCTTCTACCAATCATCTCTGCGCTATCGAATACAGCTTCATCGGAAGGTATCTTTAAAGTTGTTTTGCACCATCCAATTCGCTTATGAAATACCCAAATATAATTGTTACCTCCATTGACAGCAACTTCTTCAAGATTATCATCTGCAAGTGGCGCTTCTAAATCACCAAACCCTATCATAATATTGCGCATATATGAACATAAAATATTTTTTGTTGCTTCATCGCTGCCTGGAAGATATTTATCAATAAGAATCTTTCCAGCATCAAACACCTTCTTTGACAGCAGATCAATATAATCACTTTCTCCTATTTTTGTCAAATCAATAGGAACCATTGTCAACAATTCATTCCTTAATGATGATATAAGCATCTTTGTTGCATTACTTATTCCAGGAAAATTAATTTCATATATTGGTACAAATTCCTCATTTTTATTTTTGACGTCAATAACAACAGGCAATCCATTTACATTTAGAGAATAATGTTCAATTACTTCTTCATTTTTTGCATTTAAATCATCATCTGCCATTTTTTAAACACCTTTATAAAATATAATTAAGGAAATAAAAAATTTAATTCTAATTTTATTTTCACCATCATAAAATTAATATATTATAAATTATATTATAAATTTTAACTTTTTTAATTTTTTTAATAATATATAATTATTAATTTTTATAAATAAATATTAATTAATTTTTTATCTATTCGAGTATATCTGCATACTTTTTATTCAACTCTTCCAGCCTTCTATTAATATCCTCTATTTTTATATTGAATTTCGCTATATTAATTTCTCTTTCATTAATATTTTTTGACAGATTCTCTTTAAATTCTTTATATAAATTATTATAATCATTCTTTATAGCATACAGCTCTTCTTTAAAATTTATAGACCTTCTCTTACTTTCTTCAATTTTATCATAGAGCTTAGATATATCACCAAACTCTTCCTTAATCACTTTAAGTTTGTTTGAGAGTTCATCAATATTTGTTTTTAATGATGCATTATGTGATGCGATATAATCAACAATTTTTACATATGAATTGTCAAACTGCTTTTTTATTTCATCAAGCTTTTTGTTTAGAGTGCTTGATTCTTTTCTAAATTCTAAAAATTTTTTATTTACATCTTCAACTTCTCTTTCCTCTTGTTTTATACTATCAAGATTATCTTCAAGTTGTTCATGATAGATCCTAATTTCACTATTTATATTATCTTCTATTTTTGATATATCTTTTTTTAGAATTGCGAGCTGCTCATTTATGCTTTTCCTAATAAAATTAATAGCATTATCCTTGCTCTTTGAAATAGTCTCAAGCTCGCCTT
The DNA here is from genome assembly GCA_049967795.1 of Candidatus Micrarchaeia archaeon. Classification (GTDB taxonomy): domain Archaea; phylum Micrarchaeota; class Micrarchaeia; order Micrarchaeales; family Micrarchaeaceae; genus JAJZYD01. Next base: position 7,778 of record JBMFSA010000018.1, read on the forward strand.
CTATTTTATTGGCATCACTTATTATTGAACGCATTTTCAATACTTTATTATTTGCATCAATTAGTGTATTTGAATCAATACTTGCAAGCTTGCTCCTTAATTCATCAATTTTCTTATTGTTTGAATTATATAAAACTTCAAGATTATTTTTTAGATTTTCAATATATTTGTATTGCTCATTTATTGAATCATAAACTTTATTTATTACATTTAATTGTTTTTCAATATCTGGAAATTCCTGCTGAAAACGCGATTCTGATGCTTTTATTGCCTCATTTAACTTTCCATATTTAGTAATATATTCTTCAATATCTAATTTTTTATTTATAATTTTATTTTCAAGATCTGCCTGTTTGATCTCTAATTTAGTTGTTGATACTTTGCTAGATTCATTAGTTTTATTCTTCAATTCAACATACATCTTGCCAAGCTCATAGGTTACTGTAACAATATTATTGTCTTCCAACATTTTGATCCAGCTCTCAACTATATTGGGCGCAACATTTAAAGAAGCAGCAATAGTATTTAGCTCCAACTTTTTTTTACTGGACAAAAGATCCATAAGCCTATCTATAGGAGTCAACGAAACTCCTGAATCTGCCATAAATACCATCTAAATATAATTTTTATAATCTTATTGAAAATTGTTATAATTTTTATTTATAATATTATATTAACTGCATTTATAATTATAAATGTTTATAAAATAAATTTTCAATAATTTTATTAATACATAGAATAAAACATTTAAAAACCTTATTAAAAATTAAAAAATTAAAATAAAAAATATAATAGAAAGCTTTGTTAATAACTATCTTTGATTCTTCTTAATTATTTATTAGAGCTTCAGCATTCCAAGATGCATGCTAAATTTATATACTACAAACATTAAGGATTAATTTTAGATATTGAAACCTTGATTGTTATTCCTTCAATATCAAATTCTTTAATTGTTGAATTTGCCGATTGACTAATTGAATCTTTCAGGATAATGCTTTTTGCATTTACTGTTTTCTCTATATTCCTCTTGTTCTTCTCAATTATATCAGATAACTCTTTGATTGCATTATACTCTAAATTAATAGAATCTTTTTTCTTCAATAAAAGCTCTTTTCTCATGAGCTGGATTCTGCGCTCAAACTCCCTTATCAATGCTTCCTCTTTCAGTTCTGCATTAAGCTCTTTTGATACATATGCAAGCCCCTCCTTGAATAGAACTGAATCCGGCTTGTCAACTTTGCTTATGATTGTGAAATGCTCTGAGCTAATTCTAACAGTTCCTTTTTCAGTATGGAGATCATAGAATCCTCCACTGCTTATTGCATTCTTAAGAGTTTCTGGATCAGCAGATACTAAAGCATCTGCAACTGCTTTTGCCTTCTCTTTGAACTCAGGTCCTATCTTCGCAAACATTGGCTTTATCTCTTCCTTTATTCCTGTGCTCTGCTTCACTATAAGCTCCTTGGAATTTGTGAGCTCTTTTATTATTAATGAATATCTTTCAATTATATTATATACATTCTGACTCTTTACTTCTACAGTTTCATTGGAAACAGGCCATCTTAGAGGTATACCACTTTTCTCCCTTGCATTGAGCAGTGCTGATATAACATCCATAACAATTTTCATCTCTTCCTCAAGATCCTTATTTATCAATTTCTTATTGACTTTTGGCCAGTCCTCAAGGAATATGCTCTCCTTGTTATTGAAAAGCTCAAGGTATACAGATTCAGAAACAAAAGGTATTGTTATTGAAAGAGGAATAAGCATTTTGTAAGTTATATAAGCAAGCAGATCAAGAGTTCTTCTTGCATTAGCCTTGCTTTCATATAGCATACGCTTCTTCACAATCTTAAGATAGAATCTGCTATAATCCTCTATAAAGAACTCCTTCATTGCCGCGACTGCTTTGTAAAGCTCATAATTAGAAATTCTTTCATCAACATACTTTATCATTGATTCAAGCTTTGATAATATATATAGATCTGATTTGTCAAGACTCTTCAATGATATTCTCTTTTTATATGAAGGTTTGTATTCAAGCATCTCAGAATATTCCTTGATGAGATTTGATATATTGTAGATTATTGAAACTGCTTTAACAGCATCATTCAATTCATTTTTGTTGAATAGAAGATCAGACCATGGCGGTGCATGGCTTGAAGTCCATAATCTAAATGCATCCGCTCCATATGTTGAATATATATTCTCAACAGGCTCATAATTACCAAGACTCTTATGCATCTCCTTTCCATGCTCATCAAGCAAGAATCCGTTTATGCACAATGTCTTAAACGGCGCCTTTCCATATGCAAGAACCCCACTTTTTAGAAGAGATGAATACCATCCTCTAAACTGATCAGTCCCCTCAAGTATTAAATCAACAGGAAATCCTTCATTGAACATCTGTTCGTCCATGCTCGCTCTAAATGCAATTGATGAGTCAAACCATACATCAAATACATCTTGAATTCTAAATGAATCAGAGCCGCACTTCTCACATGCTACTACTACTTTATCAACATAAGGCCTATGCATGTCTTTTATATTTTCAGTATACTCTTTATTCTTTGAACGCTCTTTCAATTCGGAAAGAGAACCTATAATATTAGAGTGCCTGCACTTTGGATTTGAACATTTCCATATTGGAAGAGGAATCCCCCAATAGCGCTGCCTTGAAACACACCAATCTGGAGAGTTTTGAATTACATTGCCAAGCCATTCTTCAGCTTCTGCTGGATAAAATTTAATCTTATGCACTTCTTTCATAATCTTCTTCTTTACTTTTTGAATATCAAAAAACCACTGCTCTGTTGCAATAAATATTATTTTATTATGGCATCTCCAGCAATGTGGATAGCTGTGCCTTATGCTTCCTTTTGCAAGCACGGCATTAAGCATCTCAAGATCATTCAACACTATTTTGTTTGCATCATCAGGAACCTTAAGTCCTTTATAAGAACCTGCATGATCATCATAAGTTCCATCAGAGCTGATAGGAGAAAAGATTGGAAGTTTATTAGCAACACCTAATTTATAATCCTCAGGACCATGCCCTGGCGCAATATGAACAAGCCCAGTTCCATCATCCATTGTAACAAACTCTTTTGATAATATTATCTTGTGATATTTGCGCATCTCCTTCTGCTCAGGGACCTTCTCTTCAAGCGGACTAATATAATAAATATCTGCAAGTTCACTTCCGTAGAATTCTGATTTTACTATCAAGCTTTTATTGATTGCAGCTGCGACCTTATCAAGCCTTGCCTTTGCAATAATATAATTTTCACCTTCAGAAAATGCAAGCACATACCTCTCTTCAGGATTCACTGCGATTGCAACATTTGAAACAATAGTCCAAGGTGTTGTTGTCCATATAACCAGATAAGTATTAGGATCAAGTGCAAACTTGTCACTCTTTACAACTTTAAATTTAAGATATAATGAAGGATCATCAGAATCAGAATATACAATTTCACTGCTTCCCTGCGATACCGCAGTTTGGCAGTGCGGACAAAAAGGCATTGTCTTTTTGCCTTCATAAACATAACCATTGTCAGAAATCTTCTTAAATATATTCCATCCAACATCCATATACTCTATATTTGAGGGCATATAAGGATTGGAAAGATTAAGAGATATGCCAAAGCGTTTGTAGTCTTTATCAGTAGAACCTCTATAAGATTGTACAAATTCCTTGCATTTATTTATAAATTCTTCAATTCCAACAACATTTTCTATATCCTTCTTTGACTTTATTTGTAGTATTGTTTCAACTTTATTTTCAATAGGAAGCCCATGCACATCGTATCCTGCTCTATCATATACATTATAGCCTTTATACCTCCTATATCTAAGATACATATCTTTTATTGATTTTACCCATATTGCACCGGGATGTGGATTGCCTGTTATATAAGGCGGACCATCAAGAAAATAGAACTTCTTGTTTTCTTTAATTTTTTGGCGCACCTTATTGTTAATATCTTTGCTTTCCCAATAATCAACTATCTTAACTTCTCGCTCATTTAAATTCAACAATTAAAACACCTAATATAGCAAAATTAATTAAATATAAATAATTATTTGATTCCTTATTTTATTTTAATTTTTTAATTTTTATTATTTGTTTTTATTAAAATATTAAAATTTTTTATTTTAAATAATAAAGATATAAATTAAAATACAACAATAAAAATTTAATATAAGTATATATAAACATAATATTTAAATAATTATAGTAGAGTTTTATGCTCAAAACTAAGAATAATAAAAAAATATATAGAAATAAAGTAGAAAATATAAATACTATAAATACTAACGCTAATAATACTACTAATCATTGGTATGTCAATAAGAATGTTTTACTTATCTCTCTATCAGCATTCTTCGCAGATCTTGGATATCAAACAGTAGTAGGTATATTCCCAATTCTACTTGTCTTGATTTTAGGCGCTTCTGCAGAGCTGTTAGGCATTGCAAGTGCTTTAGCATATGGAGGAGGTGCAGCTATCAGCTATATTGGAGGTGTATTAGGAGATAGATATGGAAATAAAAAGATTGCATTATTAGGTAATAGCTTTATACCAATACTCTCATTTATAGCTCTTGCATATAATCCTATTATTGCAATAATGCTGTTTACTGGAGGATGGTGGGCGAGAAATTTTAGAACACCTTCAAGAAGAGCACTGCAGAGCAAATCAGTTTCAACGGAGAATAAAACAAGAGCTTTTGGAGTGCTTCATCTATTTGATATAGGCGGTGGCTTACTTTCAATAACACTATTAATAATACTCCTTTCATTTAAAATAAATCTAAGAGTTATATTGATTTTAACAATCATACCATTGATACTTTCAACCGCAAGCTTATTTTTAGTCCAAGATGTTGAAGATAAAAATAACCATATTAAATATAATAAAATGAATTCTTCAGAAAAAAGGAAAAATATCAATTATAATTTAGACAAGCATCAATCATCTTCTTCAGGAGTTTTTAAAGGTGTATTGATTG
>JBMFSA010000019.1:0-12651 GCA_049967795.1 Candidatus Micrarchaeia archaeon
TGGTTTACCTCTTCTTAATTGTGCATCATCCTCCCAATCATCCTGCATAAGTATCCAATCTTCTGAAAGCTGCTGTGCTGCTGCCGGCAGCAGTGCTTCTTCTTCATCAGCTCCAAAAAGCTGTGCAGAAAGCATTAACAAACCCGGTCTTGCATATTTGCCTTTCCTATCTATGTAATCTCTCATTATTTTATAATGACTTTCAGGCTCCTTTATAGGCACATATTCACATATTTTTGAATATATTTTTTCTTTGTGCAATGCTACATATTCATTAAAGTCCATCCAATCACTTCTAATTTTTATAATATAATTAATATTAGATTAACACTACAATAAAAGATTATTCTTATGTTTTTAGATATTTTTAATTAGTATAGATATATTTAATCTAATTCTAATTAATTTATAATTGCTCATCCATTTCTATTCATTTTCATATTTTTAATCAAACAAATATTTAAAATACTTTTAAAGAATACGTCAATAATCAAACAAATATTTGTTTGTGCTTGAGGAGAAAATTATATATATTTCTTTATATCATTTAAAAATTCGTTGTATTGATTTCTATTTAAGGAAAGTTGTATTATTTCTAAAATTTTAGGATTTTCCTTTATTTTTGCTACAACTTTATCTTTTATGTATTTTGAATTATATTCAAACAAATAATAAGCAACTGAAGGAAATAGTTCTGATTCCATCAATTCTTCTTTGAAGGATTTGCTTCCATATATAGCATATGCCTGACCTAATGTCAACATTATATATTTACCATCATATATAGATTCATTTGATAATGAAAATATTGCAAAAATTTTAGAAAAAAGTTTCTTTGTTTTTTCAAGCGTACTCTCTTCTACAAAAATATATTGCTCATTTAATATTTTTATGAAATCTTTATCTTTAAGCAAATCAGGCTCAGTATATTTTAATATATCTTCAACATTATAATAAGAATTTTCTATTTTTATTTTGGGATTCTTTATTTCATTGAACACTTTCTCACATTTTTATTTTAATTTTTTTTAATTATTTCCTGTTTTGTTATATATTTTAGATACTTTATGCTCTTTTATTTACAAAAAAATAAAAACAAAAGAAAAAAGAAAAGAAAAAATTATGATAAGAACTGCTCGGGTTTTGGAGGCTCTGGTGGTTGTCCTTTCCTCTTTCTTATCTCTGCAACAACCCTATTTTGAAGCTCCTGTGGCATCCTCTCATAACCTGCAAACTCCTGATACCATATTGCCCTGCCTTGTGTAAGTCCTCTTATATCATTTGAGAATCCTTTAATCACTTCAGCTACAGGCATCTTTGCAATTATTGAAATCTGCTCTCTGTCTTGTGTTATATTGAGCACTTGACCGCGCTTGCTCTGTAGCATTGATATTACATCAGACATATATTCTTGAGGAATATTGATTGTAAAGTTCTGCTTTGGCTCAAGCAACAGAACTCCAGCTGTGAGCATTCCTGCATAGATTGCATTCCTTATTGCTGGAATTATCTGAGCCGGACCTCTATGTACAGGATCTTCATGTATTGTTGCATCAACAATCTTAATCATAACTCCTGACACTTTTTCTCTTGCAAGCGGTCCATCCTTCATCGCTTCTTCAAATCCATCAATAAGCAACTCCATAACTTCATTCATATACTGAACTCCTTTTGTTGCATCAATAAGCATGTTTCTGTTTGCAACATCAACAACCCCTTTTGCAAGAGGCCTTTCAAGCCCTGCCTTAATCATTGCTTCAATAGCATTCTGGCCTTTAGGCTTGCCTTCTCTTATTGTTCCTTCATCCATTGCAGTTACAACACCTTGAGGAAGTGGCTCAACAACAACATAGAACTTGCTGTGCCTGTTTGGTGACTTTCCTTCTATAGGGCCTGCACTCTTCTCTATAGTCTCTTGATATATAACAATTGGTGCACTGACTATAATAGGAATTCCAAACTCATCTCTTATCTTTGTTTCTATTACTTCGAGATGAAGCTCACCCATTCCACTTACTAAATATTCTCCAGTATCTTGATTTATCCTTACCTCTATATTGAATTCTGTCTTTCCAATCTCTCTAAGCGCCTCTATAAGCTTCAATGTGTCTCTTGAATCCTTAGCCTCTATAGTCTTTGTAACAACTGGCTTTGAATAGTGTGCTATCTGCTCAAATGGCTCAATCTCATCTTCGCTGATTGTGTCTCCAACACTTATATCCTTCAATCCAACTAAAGCAGCAATATTTCCTGCAGATACATTGTCAACAATAACCCTGTCAGGACCCATAAATATACCAACCTGCTGCAAACGCTGCTTGTCATTCTTCCCTGAAACATTGAATTCCATTCCTTTTCTTACTGCACCGCTGAATACCCTCGCAATTGCCACTTCGCCGCTATGTGGATCATAATTGACTCCAAATACAACCGCAATTGTTTTTGCATTTCTGTCAACATTGGCCATCGCCTTTGCTGCTTCTGAATTTGTATCTCCATGCCACAAATGTGGAATTCTATATCTCTGTGCTTCTTTTGGACTTGGCAGATGCTCTATAATCATAGTCAATATTGTTTCATCTATAGGTGCTATCTGCTGAAGCTTTGCCTCGTCGCCTTTAGCAGTAAGCTCAAATATATCCTTGAATGTTGTCTTGTATTTTTCCATTATTCTCTTTGAAATCGCCCATTTTTTATATGCGGATCCAAATGCAACACTTCCGTTTTCAACACTTACCTTCCATTTGTCTGCAAACTCTGCGGGTGCATACTGCTCTATCAACTTATTAATATCAACAATAAGCTTTACAAGCCTCTCATAAGTCTGCTCTGGAGTGAGCCTCAATTCAGTAAGAAGTCTGTCCGTCTTGTTTACAAATAATATAGGTTTTGCCTTCTCCTTCATAGACTGTCTAAGCACGGTTTCAGTCTGGGGCATAATGCCTTCCACAGGATCTACAACAAGCACAACTCCATCGACTGCTCTCATAGCTCTTGTTACATGACCACCAAAATCAACGTGACCCGGAGTATCAATCAAATTTATTATATAATCCTTGTTGTTGTAATTGAAACCGAGAGATATTGCAGCGGATTTGATAGTCATTCTTCTATCTTTCTCAATTGCTTCATAGTTTGTATATAAAACATCTCCAGCAACAGTCTTTGATATAAGACCTGCCTTTGCTAGCAACGAATCTGTCAAAGTAGTCTTGCCATGGTGAACGTGTGCTATAATTGCAACATTCCTTATATTGTCAATATCGCTCATAATCTTTGTTATTTCCTCAACAACATACTCTTTTCTTACCATAATCACACCGTATCTATTTGTTTATCTTTCCACTACTTCGCACTTCTTGCCATACGCTCAATCTCGTTCTTGCGCTTGATTGCATAGCTGTTTATATCATTGTTTGAAGCTAGTATTATTTCATTTGCAAGCGTTCCTGTTATATCCTTCTTCGTGCCGAATGATCCTATAATAGTTGCAAGCGCAATATTCTTCAATGCAATATCAAGCCTTCTGCTTGCACTTACATCAACAGATATATTTGATATAATTCCTCCATAACGGACTCTTGTTGTATCTTCTATTGGAGCACTATTCTCAAGTGCATAGATAAAAAGCTGAAGTGGATTTTTTCCTGTTTGTTTATATATCATATCAAATGCATTCTCAACAATCTTAAGCACAGTCGCCTTCTTTCCTTGCAGCCTTCCTTTTGTCCTTATTACTTTTCCACCTATCTTGCCTCCTGTGCCTCCTTTCATCATACTATCTACAAGTCTTTCAACAATATTGATGTCTGCTTTTGAAAAATTCTTGTTGCTTGTATGCCTGAATGTTGATGGATATATAAGGCGCTTCAAGGAGATATAATTTTTTAAACTTAGATCCCTGATTTCGACATCATAGCTGTATTTGTTAAAAAGAAGTATATCGTTGCTTTCTGCTTTAACAATCTTTTTTTCTGTTTGAACAGTCTCACTTTTAGCTTTTCTAACTCTTGCTTTTTTTGCTGGTTTTGCATTCTCATTAATGTCTTGATTTTGAGCAATACTCTTATCTTTATTATCTTCTTTATCATTTTTGTCTTCAATATTCTTATCTTCGATATTCTTATCATCCATATAAATCATCTCTTTGGCTTCTCCTTCTTACCAGTTCTAATCTGTTTTAAATCAGTATTATTAACAGCAACAACCTTATACTTCATACCTGGAATACATCCCATCTGGCCTCTTTGAGAGCCACCTAATCCTGCAATTGTGACTTCATCGTGCTCGTCAATGAAGTTTATAGATCCATCTCCAGGGACAAATGCACCTACAACTTTATGATTTTTAATCAATTGAATTCTAACGCATTTAATCATTCCAGAGTGGGGCTGCTTCTGCTCAACCATAAATTTCTGAAGCACAAGCCCTTTTGCCATAGGCACAGTGCCCATAGGATCATACTTCTGTTTGAGCTTAAGCTTCTTTCTCTTTAGCCATTTTTTAAGCATACGGTGATGTTTTCTTTGTTTAAGCAATTTTCTTGCTGCAAATTCTCCATTCGGCATTTTATCACTTTAATATTTAATAAATATAATGAAAATATAAATAAATAATTAAACTTCTTCTAGTATCTTTGAGTTTCCAGGATTTATTATAGCAAGCGATGATACAGAATGCTGTTTACCACATACAACCCCTAACTCCATTGAATCTCCATCGAATTTTACTACTTTTATATCTGCAAGCTTTGCTAAATGCTCTATATCTTCTACCAATCCTCTCTTGTTTTTTGATGCAACTATTATTAGCTTTGCCGTATTATCTCTTATAGCTGCGACTGAGCTGCGCATTCCGAGCACAACTTCTCCACTATCAACAGCTAATCTTATACTTCCTGATATGTCTGCCATAAAATCCCTTTTAAATATTTAATATTTATTATTTCTTAATCTTAATTTATTTATAAATATTATAAATATCAGAATCTTTGATGCATTCAGATATTTATATTTTATATTTTGTTTTTTGTATAATTTATATTATAAACAACTTTTCTAATTAAAATAAATATTTAAATTAAAGTTTCGTCCTCAACTTCTACTTCATTCACGCCTTCAATATCTTTCAACTTTGTTTCTATTGAAGCAGAGCTGTTATCAACATCTTCAAATACAAACATCACTTTTATAAGCTTCAAGCCAAAAGCAATATCTGATATTTGAATACCTTGTGGATTCAGCTTCTCTTTTATGCGTGACATAACCTTGTCTATCTCTCCTTCTTTCGGATACACTTTAAAAATTACAGCCATCTTTCCCATTAAGGTCCCTCAAAGCCACATTCTTTGCATTTATAAATATTAGTAATCTCTCTGCAGTGCTTGCATCTTATTATAGTTGTCTTGCCGCATTTAGGACATTTAAATTCGGTATATTCATGTGTAAGCCTGCCACATGATGAACAAACTTTACCAGGTACTAATTCTGCTATAAACTCACCATTTACTATTTTAATGTATTAATTTTTTATATAGTAATTATACACAACAAAAACAAATAATTTGTGAATCTCTTCTATCTTATTATCTCTTCTATCTTATTATTATTAAATTATAATATATATATTATTAAATATTGTTAAAAATAAAAAATAATAATATAATAATATTAATGATTAAATACTTTACTTATTATATTTGTATTATAAATCAATATTTATTAATCCTTATAATATAAATACTTTATTCTATATTGTTTAGAAATATTATAGTAGATTTATAAGGAAAAATAATATATATGTTATGTTTTATGCTCTTACCTTTTTTTAATAAAAATTTATAAATATCAGAAAAGTATAATTTGAAAAGTAAAAAAAACATTATAGTAATATTCAGATTAATATTTAGATTAATATTCAGACAGATTAAAAAATGAAAATGTGTTTATGAGTGAAATTGTAGAAATATAATATTCTTAATTATTTATAATTGATAATACAAAATACAAATAAAAATTAAAAAAATATTATAATAAATCTAAATAATAAATTAATTTATATTTATAATGAAAAAACAAAAAAAGATATTCTTTTCGTGTAGATAAGAAAGAAAATAATAATAATAATAATAATGAAAATTTGATAAGAAAAATTAATAAATAGATATAATAATTAAATATAGTTGATTTGATGCAGTATGATATCTCAAGAATATTGAAAGATAAGAAAATAAAAATAAGAGTTAATAGAAGTGGTATATATCAGCTCCAAACATTTTCAGTAAAATATGTTGAATTTGGGAATGAGCAGTTTGTTGAATTATTTTTAGATAAAGTTCTTGATGTAAAGGAGCTGCAGAGAGTTGCTGATGAAGTTGGATTACCCGTAGAATCTCAGAGTGGCAGGGCATTTCCAAAAGGAAAAGGAGCAAAAGACTTTTTGTTCAAAGAGGAACCTTCGACTCAAATATAATATTGAAGTATCATAAAGTAAAAATAAATGAAAAAAATAAAAAAAGAAGCAATAATTTCTATTGTTAAATCAATCAGCTTCCACTTATTTCAACAATACCATTTGCTAATATGGGTTGGTTGTTTATTGTGTAGTTGATTGTTAGATTGTAATCTATCAAAGGATTTATGAATGATACAGTTCCTCCAAGACATTTTGCTTTTATAGATACAGTTTGATTGCTTGCAACTACTTCATTAATGCTTTCATTCTTCTCAAATCCAGGCAGATAACATGCAATGCTATTCAGATGTATAGGTAAAGTATTTAGATTCTTTACTGATATATAAGTTGAGTTGCTGCTTGCATTAATTATATTACATGACAAATCATTGTTTCCTATTATACTGCACATATTCTTGAATATTGTACTTTCAAATCTTTGCACTACGCCAGGAATGTTGAATTCGCTTATTATACCCGCAGATCCTTGCTGTGCATTAGGCGCTATAGTCCTATTAATTAATGAATAAAGAGTTAGTATATAATTCCCTTTCATCTCTGTGCTATTTATTAGCATCATACTATAGTTGAATGGTGCGACTGCTTCTGGAGTCACTATTGAACATATTGATGTATTCAATGAATTGAAAACAACACCATTGCAAGGAAGTATTGCTGAATTGCTTACATTGTGGTTATCTTTTTGAATATAGCTGAAGAAGTATCCTTTGTTTGCTTTTGATATATTTAATATTGAAATGTTGAGTAGTGCAATTGAATTATTATCTAAGAATATAGAAGATCCAACATTAATTGAATTACTGTATATGAACCTTGACTGCATCTGCATAATAGTATTGCTTGACTTCAATGAATTCAATATTATATTGCTTTCAACCGGCTCATAATTCTTTATAAAAGATAGGCAATTGCTGCTTGTGCTATTGCTAACTATAAGCATCTTTGTCCATCCTCCTTGATAATATGCACATAGGCTTGTATTGTTGTTGAGCTTTGAAAAAATAGTATTGTTGTAGCTGCTTACATTGAGATTCAGCTTCTGCAGCATTGAGCTTATCACCTTTTCATCTATAGAACCTTGAATCCATATTGTGTATATAGAAGTATTATTAGTATATTTTGCATAAGCTCCATTCATTGCATATATATAATCAAGCAGGCTACCAAACATTGAAAATAGGGCATTGTTATTTGCATTGATATCAAAGAAGTCAACCTTGCTCAGATTATATTCGCGTGATACATAGAGTGCAGGAGGAATTCCTTCTGCATCAAGGCTGAAGCTTCTTGTAAGTGCAATTTGATTATTTGGTATTGATGAATAGACATTTGGTGCTTCGGGTTTGTTGATATAAAGCACAAGAGTACTTGATGCTTTTGACCTGTTTGCTATATTAAGCAAGGAAGCCGGGTCTGCTATTGCTTTGAATGTAAGATTGCCATATAGATATGATGGAATCATGTATGTAAAATTCAATGAGGTATTTTCATGTGGTGGTAGGGATATTGAATATGAATTGTTTACTCTTACATTATTTAAATATAAAACAAGTGACAGATTTTTAACATAATTTGATCCTGTATTATTGACTAAAACCTTAAACCTCGCAATTGAAAAAGGATATAAGGTTTGATTATTTAGCAACATTGACTTTACACTTATAGAGTAGGTATGTGGAACGAAATAACTTGCAGCTATATAAACAACAGCAACTATTATGAGTACTGCAAGAATATACAAAACAGCCATTTTCATATTCATAATTACACCTTTTAAACAGAAAACATAAAATAATTTTTTAAAATTTTAACTTCTAAATCATCAACTTTTTATAATAAATTTAAATAAATTTTACTTAAATATTAATTTTAATTATACTTAGTTAATTTATGAGTTAGCAAATTAATCTAATCAATCTATATAATATTATAATATATTATAATAATATTTGTTTCTTTTAATTTTCAGCCCTTATTCTTCAATTCACTCAATGCATTACTTATACTTTCTTTTATTGGCTCTATTTGGGCTTTAAAATAATAATCAAGCCATTTTATTTCATCAAATTCTTCTCCTGTTGGATATACTAATGAATATCTACCTTTCGAATGCTCAACAATATTTGCCTTTGATAATTGAAGAAGATGATATCTCAATGTTTTTTCATTTATCTGTTCCCAGTTTGTATTTATATAATCTGCGATTTCATCAACAGTTGGATTCTTCTTGAATTTAAAGTGAAAATAGATTAATGCATCAAATACTTCAACTGCACTTAATCTTGACTCTCCAGGATTAATTATACCCATAGCAAGTGCGAGCCATCTAATAAGTGAACGTCTTGTCTCCTTAACCTCTTTTGTAAGTGCCATCTTCCTCAGCGTTATTTCACTTTCTATAAGTTTTGATTCATTAAGCTCCACATTCACCACTTTAATATTATTTTAATTTTTTAATATTTTATTTAATAATTTTATTTAATATTTTTTTTATATATCTAATATAATAATTTCACGCACTAATATTTATAAGTTTTATTATATATAATAAGCACTCAACATAATATTATAATATTAATATTAAATATTAATAGATAATATTAATTATTTATTTATTAATTATTTATTTACTATATTTTAATATTTATCATTTTATTTTTATAAAGAATTTAAATAATTTTAGAATAGATTTATATAATTTAATTTATATTTATTAATAATATATATTGGTGATTTGTTGGATAATTCTAATACTTTAAACAAGATAAAATTTCCAAAAAATTTTAAGAGCACTGCTGATATAAAGATTCCTGAAAAACTTATAGATCAGGTAATAGGACAAGATAATGCAATAGAAATAATAAAGAAAGCGGCAAAACAGAGAAGACATGTTCTGCTTATAGGAGAGCCTGGAACTGGAAAAACAATGCTTGCACAGGCAATGGCTGAATTGCTTCCAGTAACAGATCTTGAAGATACGCTTGTATATAGAAATGTTAATGATGAAAATGAACCTATTATAAAAACAGTAAAAACATATCCAGAGCCAATAAAACCCGGAGCCAAACTTGGAGACGGGCAGGGAAGGCAGATACTGCAGAAAGAAAGGATGAAGAATAAAATGTCAGTAGGAAAGGGCAGTGGTCTTATAGTTCCAATCATACTGCTTGTGGTAATTATATTATTCGCAATAACACTCAGCGGACTTATAGTTGGAAATGAGCTCAACGTATTTGCAGCATTGATTCTTGGTATATTAATATTTGGATCATTTATTGCATTTACTGTGAGCTTGACGCGGCGTGTAAGTACAATGCCCGGATTTGGTGATATTGCAAATGAGCCAAAACTCATTGTTGATAACACAGGAATGACGCATGCACCATTTATTGATGCTACAGGCTCAAAAGCAGGTTCATTGTTTGGAGATGTAAAACATGATCCTCTCCAATCAGGTGGATTGGGCACACCAGCTCATTTGAGAGTTGAAAGTGGAGCGGTACACAAAGCAAACAAAGGTGTATTGTATATTGATGAAATTTCAAGATTAGAAGCAAAATCACAACAAGATCTTCTTACAGCAATGCAGGAGAAGAAGTATCCAATAACAGGGCAAAGTGAGATGAGCTCAGGAGCATTAGTAAAGACAGAGCCTGTGCCGTGCGACTTTATACTTGTTGCTGCAGGTAATGTCCAAGATATACAACATATGCACCCTGCATTAAGATCAAGAATAAGGGGATATGGTTATGAAGTTTATATGGAGTCAACGATAGATGCAACTCAAGAAAATACAGAGAAGCTTATACAGTTCATCGCACAAGAAGTTAAGAAGGATGGAAAGATTCCCCATTTTGATGCAAGTGCAGTAGAGATGGTGCTTGAAGAGGCAATGAGAAGAAGTGGGAGAAAAGGTAAATATACACTTATATTAAGGGATCTTGGCGGATTGGTAAGAGCTGCAGGAGATCTTGCAATTGAAAGAAATAAGAGTCTTGTAACAGCAAAGGAAGTAATAGATGCAAGGAAGCTTGCAAATCCAATAGAAGCACAGATGGTGTCACATGTTGTCGATTATAAAAAGGACTATAGTGTATTTAAGACAAGAGGATTCAGCATAGGCAAAGTCAATGGGCTTGCAGTCATGGGCTCTACTTATCTATCTGCTGGAATAGTAATGCCGATTGTTGCAGAGGTCACTCCAGCAAGCTCTAGAGCAGAAGGCAAGTTTATACCAACAGGAAAATTAGGTAAGATAGCAACAGAAGCAGTGAAGAATGTAAGTGCAATAATAAAGAAGCATCTTGGAAGGGATATTGTAGGATATGATATGCATGTGCAGTTCCTGCAAACATATGAAGGTGTTGAGGGCGACAGCGCAAGCATAGCGGTTGCAATAAGCATAATCAGCGCAATGGAAAATATACCTGTTGATCAATCAGTTGCAATGACCGGATCGTTGTCTGTAAGAGGAGAGGTTCTTCCTGTTGGAGGAGTAACGCAGAAAGCAGAAGCAGCAATTGCAGAAGGTATCAAAACAATCATAATACCAGCAAGCAATGCCAAGGATATATTTATGACAGAAAAAGAGAGGAAGAGTGTTAAAATTATACCAGTGAAGAAT
Source organism: Candidatus Micrarchaeia archaeon (assembly GCA_049967795.1). Classification (GTDB taxonomy): domain Archaea; phylum Micrarchaeota; class Micrarchaeia; order Micrarchaeales; family Micrarchaeaceae; genus JAJZYD01. The sequence goes on from JBMFSA010000019.1 coordinate 11,099, forward strand.
CTTGCAGAAGTTATGGAGTATGCATTGAAGAAAACAAAAAGAAGGGATGAAATAATAAATGAACTCAAAAAATATCAATAAAAGTTATAGATTAGGCAAAACAGAATATGAATAGAGAAGGAAGAGTGTAATAAATAGTAAAAATAATATAGTTTAGATGAAGTGGTAAAATGGTTTCTGATAAGAAGAATGCTGAAAAGGAGCTTGAGCTTTTTGCCAAGAATATTATTAATGATATACATTCAATGAAAGCCCCAAAATTCAAAACAATTGCAAGGACTAGATCAAATATAATATATGATGATAAAAAAGGGTTTTTGACTCTTGGAGATGCAACTGAAGAGAGGAACTTCCTCAATGTTGCACAGACAAAGAGATTCATGCAGTCAATTGCAATTGCATCAAAATGCCATAAATTTGTCAAGGAGAACTTACATACATCAATAAGGGGCCTTTTCTACCAGCTCAAATATTCACTTGGAGAAGATGTTGATGAAAATATATTTAATGAGCAAGCAGAATCAAATCCCTTGATAGAAGATATTGAAGCTTCATTAAATCTCAAAAGAGAAGATTTGAACCTCAATGCAAACAGAAAAGGAGTGCTTGCAGGAAATGTAAGAATTATAGACAAATTTGGGGGAGAGAAGATAGAGATTGATGGAAGCAAAACAGGAAGGAGTGGATGGGCTATACCAAGCGATGTTGATAATGATATTGAGTTTGTTGATGTAAAGGCAAAGTATGTGCTGATTGTAGAGAAGGATGCACTGTGGCAGAGGCTCAATGAGGATCAATTCTGGAAAAAGGAGAACTGCATTTTAATAACACCACAAGGGCAAGCAGCAAGGGGCACAAGAAGATTGATAAGAAAACTTGCTGATATGAAAATTCCAATCTATGTATTCAATGATGGGGATGCGTGGGGTTGGTATATCTATTGGACAATAAAAACAGGAAGTATGAACCTTGCATATATGAGCAGAGACATTGCAACTCCAGAAGCAAAGTTTATAGGAGTGACAATGTCGGATATAGAGAAGTATGAATTCTTAAAGAATATGACACTCAAAGCAACAGAGGTTGACTTAAAGAGGGCGCAGGAGATGCTGCAATATTCATGGATCAACAAACACAAGGAATGGGTTGATGAATTGAAGAAAGTGCTGAAAACAAAAATGAAACTGGAGCAGGATACCCTGCAAGGTCCAAGGCTGACATTTGTTGATGATTATATTAGAGACAAAATTGCAAGAAATGATTATTTACCTTAAATAAATATAAAACAAAAATAAAGAAAATTTATAAATTAAGAAAAATAGTAGAAGAAGATATTCTTGCAATTAAGGCTATATTTTCTCTTTTTTAAACAGTAGGCTTCAGCTACTATGAAATAATTATACACAACTTTAAAGTTTTAGCATTCTTCTCATAAAAACAAGAAAGATACTTTCGTTATCCATCTAACATGAAAAGAAAAATGCAAAATATATTTAAAGCTTTCTAGTTATATTATTGCGGTGATATGAATGAACGGAGGAGGAGGACAAGAA
>JBMFSA010000020.1:0-12420 GCA_049967795.1 Candidatus Micrarchaeia archaeon
CAAACTTTATACAAAAAGCCCATCAAATACAATCTTGTTTAATTTAAGCGTAAATGGTGCAACTACAATAACAAATGCTGCAAATATAAGTTATGTACCACCACCAACACAAGCTACAGGCAATTATTTATATCAAGTAAAAGAATTCCAGAATGGTAACTATCTATTTGAGAATTTCAGCCTTACACCTGCAAATATGGTTGATATAGCCAGCTCTATAAACTTCAGCACACCGATTCAGTACTACCCAATCCTCGCCCACACGCCAACGTGGACAGCTAAGCCAAGCAACTGGAGTATTATTGTGGCAAATGAATTAAATACAAATGAACATTTAGTTAATAGTTCAATAGGCGAACAATTTGATACTTCTAATCTTCAAGTTAGCTTTGCGAATGCAATCAAATTAAATTATCCCTTCACAAGTTTTACCCTTAATCTTAGTGATAATCCTGCTGTACAGAAAAATCTTACACTAATTCCATTTAGTATAGTCAGTAGCAATAGTATTACTAATAGTTTATATAATAGAAAAATAATGTTAGTTAATGCATATTCTGAAGAAACTGCAAATCTTTTGTCAGTAAATACTACATTTACATCAGTTTTTCTTTTTAATAATTATACTTTCAATGTTAGTAAAGTAATAATGCCCACATTCGTGTTAGGTACAACAAATCAGATTTCAAATTCAGTTGACGTTTATATACCATTTTCAAATTACCAAAACCCTAAATTCTCTGTTTTTAATCCTACCTTCTTTTCTTATAACTCCTCATATTATCCAAGACAAAATAATTTCTATAATTGGAACATTTCTAACGGAACATGGAAAAGTATAAATATATATCTGCCTTTGACAAGCGATAGCAGTTTGTATGGAATGAGTGTATCAACTTGTTCGGGCTTAGTGCCGCAAGGAGATTATGTAATTGTTAAACATGGTGTACAAGGAAGTCAAATAGCAATTCAGCAATTACGTATTACAACTGTTCCATTCAGTATTGCACTTATCAACAACTACCCCTACCAATTTTCATTTTACAATGCAAATGGCATCTTAATATATAATTCCTCTATAAGCACGTGGACAAGCCCTATAACTATCGGCTTACCGTGTGTTAATATTGTGCCTAAAGCTGCGGGAACACAAATAGTAACAAATTGTACTTCAACCAATTTGCCTGGAAATCAGCTTTCAATTACATGCAAAGGTACAGATTTGAATAATCAAGTTCAAGAGTGGATTGTTAATATAACTTCACAACCAACTATATTATCATCAAAAACATGGAATAGTATAACTATAAATTCATTATCATTTTCACAAACATTTATACTGCCTACAAACAAAACACAATATTATGCACATATTACTGCTTTATATGGGATTCAATCAGATCCTATGCAAGTATTTGCTTATGTAATAAATCCGAATGGCTTAATATTACAAAACAACAATATATTTCTTTTAGCTTTACTATTATTTTTAATACCTTTAGGAATTGCATATTTCAATAAAACACTCATGTTGCTTGCATATATTATTATTATATTCGTAGGACAAGCTTTAAGTATATTCTCATTTAGTGTTTTTGATGTGAGTGCATTTATAATAATTTCATTAATTAGTATTGTATTAAGTGAAAGAAAAATAAATGGTAATTAAAATGGAGGGAGTTGGTAAATTAATAATAACAATTACAATGATTCTGATATTATCTTCATTCATAACTATCTTTGCATACGAATATGGACCTCCTAGTGCAGCTGCACAACTTAATTCAACTATTGGCAGAGTTAATGCAAATTTCACAAAAACAGTATATAATCCATTAAATAGTACTATTACAGGTGGTATAAATGCAAGCTCAAACTTACAAGCCTCTTCACAAAATATAGGATTTGCACTTGCTTTTATACTGCCAGGATTTGTGAGTATTATGTCCTCTCTCCTTAACTTACCTATTTTATTAAATGTATTTTTTGGGGAAATGATAGGATTCTTGCCAAATAGCGGAATACAATATATGAGTATTGTTGGATATTTGATTGATGATCTTATATTATTTATATTATTATGGGCAGTGCAAATGTGGATGAAGATGCCTGCGTGGTGAGATAAAATGAAAATAAAATATATATTAAGTATATTAATGTTAATATTTTTTGTGAGTATAGCTCCAGCACAAAATGTTACATGCCCACCACCAATAGTTAATGGCAGTTGGGTAAATAATTATACAATTTATTCGAATGGAACACCATGGTCAAATATGCTTAATAGTGTTAAATGTGGAAATCCTCCTCTAATCGATTATTTCTTCATGGTACTTTATATTAGTATATTAATATTAACAAATGTACAAGAAAGAAGTATCCATAGATTTGCAACAGGTACATTAATAGGTATGTTTCTATCATTTCTATTTATTATGTTTGGTTTGCTAGCACCATCAGTTGCAATGCTAACGATCTCAATATGGGCTATAAGTATGATTGTAGCTTATTGGTTATCTTGAGTGGTGATAAAAATGGTTGAAAAAATACAAAAAAAATGGTCCAAAATAAGTATTGAACCTGAAATAGCAATCCAATTCCAAAATATGGCTAAAAGATTAGGAATTACTAATTCAGAGTTGCTAGAAGCCTTTCTTATTTTCGGTAAAAACCTGAGAAGCAGTGATTTAGTTGAAGTTTCACAAAAAGGCATACGCAAAAGCAAAACTTTGATGTTCTAAAATTGCAATTTCTGCGAAAGTATAGACTTTGATAATTCATTAATTCTCTCCTCATCTACTGGAAACCAATACTCTTTAATATGAGGATACCATGCTGATATAAGTTCATGAGAAACCTTATAATCATGAAGAAGTGCCCACAAACGTAAATTGCGTAAAGCAGTTATAGACCAATTTGTATTTATTTTTATAAATTCAATTGGATGCTTCTTAAGAAATACTTGTATATAACCAACATCTGAATAATATCCTGTTAAAGGTGTATATTCCCAAACTGACCAACCTTTAAATATTTGTTTATAAAGCCATTCCTCATGCTCATCAAAAATAGGTACTTTATGATTATTTATAATAATATAAGAGTATTTGCTCTTACCCTGATAATCCAATTGAAATGAAGGATGATAATGTTTATTTATTCCGCATGCGAAATAATAAACTAAAATCTTAACAGGATTATGATGTTCACTATATTGTTTGTTTGCCCAATTATAAAGAGCATGTGCAATTGAAGTTTGAGTTTCAACTTTAAATTTATGAAAAGATTTTGGTCCTCTTCTTTTAGATTCTATATCTATTTCTTTTGATATATTTTGCGAAAAAGGTGGCTTATTTGAGCTCACTTCTCCGTTATTTAAAGTTGAATTTATATTATTTATATTATTAATAAGGTCCATATCTATCATGCCATCTTTTATCTTTTTCTGTTTCTTCTTTTTTATTTTTTAAATATTCTTCCTCTTTTTTTATTTGTTCTTCATATTTATTGTTTATTACTTTCCAAACTGGATAAATAGAACATCCAATTTCTTCTGCAATCTGCCTAATTGAGTATCCTTTCTTTTGTAAGCTTTTTATTTTATCTACAGGCAAAGGAACATAAATATATTCATAGCTTCCATCTGGGCGTATAATAGGATTATTATTTTCATCCTTTTTTATAGTTTTCATAGTTAAGGACTTACGCCCCCAATTTAGCTTTTTACCTTGTGCTTCCGCTTTGGCTTTCATGTTTTCGTAGGCTCTCTTTACTCTTTCACCTATTTTAATAGATTCCAATGAAGCAAACAAAAAGGATAATTGTAAATATGTAATCCATTCATCTTGAGGTGTATTTTGATCAAGAATCCTATTATCATTACCAATATATATAAATTTGTTAGCTTTTCTCAAAAGATTTGCGTAATGCATTCCTTCCTCAAGATTGACATCTCTTGAAAATCTATCTTTATCAATTATAGCAATACCTTTTGTTTGATCCAACATTTTAAACATTTTTTTAAATTGAGTTCTTTTTTCAACTGTTCTCCCACTTTCATAATCCACAAAATCAAGATAACTATAATGCATACGTTCAGCCCAAAGATGAAGAGGGTGTAGTTGATGCTCAGGATCTTGATCTTTATCATTTGTACTTACTCTTGCATATATAAAAACATCATAAATAACTTTATTTTCTGTTGAAAAATTATTTATTTCTTTATTATTTTTTATATTTTCATTTAAATTTATATTATTTTCTTCCATTTACCCCCCTATTTTTCTTTTTACCGCCGATAAAATGCTAATCCTCTTTTTAAAGTTATTTAAAGAGGTCTTAAAATAAAAATTTATCGACGAAACTAATATTTATTTTATATAGATATTAATTTTTCCGCCGATAAATATTGAAAAATATATTGTATTATTATCTATTCATTATATATTAGATTAGAAAGATTTATAAACCTTTCTATTACATAAAAATATAAGGAAAATTTATAAAAAGTGTTGCAATGAATGAAAATCAAAATTTTCCGAATACTAATTCTCAAATGTCTAATAATTCTAAAAGTAATGTATCACTCAACATCCCTGTTTCTTCCACGAAAGAAAATAATGATATCTTTCAAAGCTTCTTTGATATCTCAAGTTTTAAAGAAGGTATTATTGAGCAATTAACAAATAGAAAATTCCAAACGAGAAAAGTTATAGAAGTAAGAAAAATAAATGGTGAGAAGAGGGAAATAGTTACCAATCAATCAGGTTACTTTCCTATTTCTGATGATGATAATTTTGAGGAGAAATTACCGTTGAGTAAAGCAATTACACTTGCAGATTATGTAACCAATTTTACTACACCACTTTTCTCCACAACCTATGAGAGCAATATGCCAGACGCCCAGATACGCAATCTATATAAAGCAGCATATATAGGTTTGCGTGCTGGGCAAATGTTAATTGATATGGATTATAAGGGAAGCGATACTTATGCGGCTGAATTCGCAATTTGGGTTACAAGCGTAATTGAAGCTCAATTAAATAGAAATATAGGTGGATTCTTAACAAATGCAATAACCTCTAACACAACAAAAATTGTACAAACAGTTCAAACTGATAACTCTAATACAAAAACAAATCAATCTAATTCACCTTTTGCATCTTTATTTAACAATAAAAAATAATTATATTTGTGTGATATTATGAATAGTTCTATCATTTCAATAGGGAGTATAGAGGGCAGTGCTTTGAGTAGCTTCAGTGTATTACAATATTTACCTTATATTTTGGCTATTATATTTATCGGCGGATTTATATTTTGGTTAAAACAAAAGAAAGACAATAACACAACAAAAAATACATTAGCAAACACACCCGTTAGGAATCGAGCAATTATTTTATCACTTAAACATTCAAAAAGAGTAGCAGAACTTCCTTTTACGGTCAAAAGATTTTATGATCCAGAAAGAAACGTTGAAGAAACACGAGCTATTTTTCCTAGTACCAAACCTAAACAAGGATTTTTTGCCAAAATTGGGGAAGCTTTTACACCTATTTTTGCGTTATTATCCCACAAACCAATGAATACTCAAATTGAAGAAGAGGATAAGGGTGTAGCATTTAACGAAGCAATTGCAATTTCAAATGAAACTGGCGGATGGGATACAATTTATACACTCGAAGAAAATCTGCAACTTCCTTATACTATTGGATTAAAATTTTATGATGATAGTGAAATATATAATAATTTATTAAAATCGCTGAATGATCTTAAAAAAAATGAGACTATTACCAAAGAAAATATTAATGAAATTATAGCAAAAGTTCACGATATGTATACAACAAAATTAACACAAGTTCCTTTTGTTACGAATGATGAAAAGATTAAAAAAGAAATAGAAGATTTAACGAGGGCAACGGAGAAAAGAATTTCACGTTTAAAACAATTACAAGTAGGTATAAGTAATTATATTAAGAATGCACAACCACAAACACCTATAACAGGGGCAATGATTGTAGGAATTGCATTGTTAGCTATATTAATTTTAATCATGGTTATGGTGTTAAACCAAACTGGAACACAAATAACAAATCTTGTCCATGTAATGGGACAATTAGTGAATGTAACTGCAACTTTAAAACATTAAATAGAATGTGATGTGAATGGAGGGAAAAAATGATACTGGAAGTTTCTATCCAGTCTGGAATGCAGATGTGGATGAAGAGAAGTCAGTAGAATTATCTCTTTTGGAAACTGCAAAATTCTTATATTTACCAGACGATTTAAATGAAAATATATATGTAGAAAAGAAAAATAAATGCATCGATTCTTTAGAACACGCAAGGGCTTTTTTTGCAAAATATTATCCACCTGAACATCCGTTTCTAAAAGAGATGGATGATATCATTCAAGAAATTGTAGATTATGATGTTGATAGTTTGACAATGCGTTCAATTTTTGTGGATTTGGAAACTAAAATTTTATGGCGTTTAGGAAAGGGAGATTTAAATTTTATCAGACCACAAAATCCTGTAGCAAAATGGTATGAAAAACTTGCCGCCCAAAATCAAATTCCATATACCAAAGAAGTAGATGATATATTTACAGATTCTAAAAAAAAAAGATCCAAAAAATAGTTGAATTTCAAAATTTAGCAATTAAAAAATATCATAGAGATGCAATTATTGTAATTACTGGAAGCAGAGGTAATGGTAAAACAAGAGCAGCAATAAGTTTGTTGATGAGAAAGAGCAAGCTCGATAATATAAAAGTAAATTTTAAAGATAAAACAAATATTTATTATACTGATGTATTCGGGCTTGAAAAAAGATTAAAAACAGAAACAAACTTAAATATAATTGTTGATGAAGGATATTTTGCAGCACTTAATTTAAAGGCACAAGAAAGCAAAGTTAAAGCATTAATGTCAACATTAACAGCAGTAAGAAATAGAGGACATTATTTGATTCTTAACTTTGTCACAATAAATAGGGCGGCAAAAATGTTATTGGAAATTGCAGATTATTGGATTCATAAACCAAGTTTAGAGTGGGGAATTCTATATGCCAAAGACAGAACAGTAACACCTGCTGATCCCTGGTATGTGGATAAAATTATCAAAGCTGATACACCTAATATAGCAAGGAACGCATTGCTTCGCAATCCTAATTATATTGTACAATTCAGAGTTCCAATTATTAAAAAGAGTATATTTGAAAAATATGAAAATGAAAAACTGAAGGCACAAAGTGTAGATATACAAGAAAATGAAGAAAAAATAAAAGAAACAAAAGCAACCATAGTAAAAAAAATAGTAGATGATTATAATAAAGGAATAGTAACCGATGATAATTTAGTTTATGTGCTCAGACAGCAGTATAAATTACCTCCTTTATTGCTAAATGATATCGAAAATGAGGTAAAGAAATATATTGCAATGGAAGAATATTTAAAATGGCAAAGCGGGCAAACTAATGATAATAAATAAAAAAGTGATATAATGGAAGAAAATAATAATGTAAATAAAAATGAGACAAAGGAAAATGAGAAAAAGGATATTCCAGAAAACATTAGCGAGGAGCAATACAAAAAAGCAGAGGAAGCCTTCGATAATGTTGATTGGAAAGAAGTAATTAAATTAGGAAAAATGATTGCGAAGGAACATGTCTTTGGAGAAGGCACACGCAAGGGCTTCAGCGATTTATTAATAACAGAAAAAATAATCAGAAAAATGAAATCACTTTCAAACAAAGCAACAAAGAAAGAAAAGGAAGGAAATTATAAAGGAGCAATAGAATTAGGAAAAGAAAAGATAAGATTAATTGATGATTTATTAGCAAAAACCCCTTCACCACTCGCAATGACTATGTTGAAAGCAGAGAAGGAATATACACTTAAAAAAATAGAAGAAATGAATAATAAAATAAAAGAGCAAGAAGGTGGAAATTAGTGGCTGAAGATAATTTGTGGGGCAAAGCTCGTGAGCTTTTTACAGCAAAAAGGTATGAAGAAGCGATCAGTGTATTAGATGAAATTATCAATCAAACAAATTCTTTAGATGCACTATATGATAAAATATTATGTCTTTTTTATTTACATCAAAATAAAAAAGTTATGGAGCTTATACATACCGCCCCACCTATTTTTTTAAAAAAATATGGCTCTAAACTCAATAAACTTATAACACCATACCGCCAGTCAGAAAAACATGAAGCCCCAGCACAGCAGAAGCCATCATATAGCAAAACTATAATGACAGAAGATGGAGAAGTTAAGCAATTCCAAATACTTAAGCCAAATCTAAATTTTAAGAATGCAATCATTTCAAATCATATAAAGAATTTCTTAATTAACACCATTATAAATGCAATAATGTATCCTGATATTTATAAAAAACATAATAAAAAAATTGGAGAAGCAGTTATTTTTTATGGACCACCAGGAACAGGCAAAACCTATTTAGCCAAAATAATAGCAGGAGAAACAAAAGCAAATCTTATTATTTTAAATTCGAATGAAATTTTAAGTAAGTATTTAGGCAGCAGCAATAAAAATATACATGCGCTATTTGAGCAAGCAAGAAAAAATACACCTTCAATTATTTTTATGGACGAAATAGAATCTCTCACAACAAAAAGAAGCGAAACTGATGGGATGGGAAGCACAAGTGCACGTAATATTATTACACAACTTCTCACCGAAATGGATGGAATAGAAAAAAATCCGCAAGGAGTATTTATTATAGGTGCAACCAATCGCCCATGGGAGATAGACTCTGCCTTCAAGCGCAGTGGACGATTTAATAATTTAGTTTATGTTGGACCACCTAACTTATTTGAAAGAATACAACTTTTCAAATTTTATTTATCAAATCATAAAACAGAAAAAATTAATTATTTGAAATTAGCATTGCGAACTGCTAATTATTCACAATCTGATATTTCACATCTTATTGATATATCTACATTACAGCCCATTAATGATGAAATAAATAAACATATTGATAGACCATTAACAACAAAAGATATTTTATATACAATCCATACAATGATGCCAAAAGGTAGTTTAGAAAATTATTGGCTTGATACTAAAAAAGAATTATTAGGTAAGTATGAAGTTGAATATATTGATAAAAAGAAATATACAAAATGGAAGAGTGGAAGCTTGGATAGTGAAGGTAAAAAGCTTTATAAAGATTTAATAAGAGATATAAAAAGAAATTCAAAAAATAAGTGGAAAATAAAATTAATGTATATGCTTTCAAAATTAATTTGAAAGAAGTGAATAAAATGAAAAATGAAAAAACAGATTTTATTGTAGGGGAGGATAAACCAAAAGAGAAGAAAGAGGAAGCAACACCACAAGCAACAGCAACAGACACCAAAGCAAAAACATTAGATAAATATTATAATGATTGGCTTGCACAAAGACCTTTAGTTACAGCAGTTTCAATCTTCGGAACTAAAATAGGCAATGCCAAAGTACTTACATTCCATGATGCAACAACACGATTGGTAGGTGCATATATTATTGAAGATGCAGGTATAGATGATCTTCTAAAAATTTTAGCGTGGTTTAAAGAAGAAGACAAAAAAAAGGAAACTGATAAAGAAAAAAAATAAAAAGGTAATTATATAGAAGAAAAATATAAAATATTTTCTATTTTATTATTTTTTATTCTTGTTGGAATACTGTTACGTCTGCATTATATAATAGAAGGAAATGTGGGCTTTGCCGAGCCTGATAACTGGATGTATTATAGTGCAGCAATTCAATACAGTACTTATTTTCCTTTACTTTCACTCCACATTCCTTTACTTCATTCAGGCTTTCCTTCGCATAACGTAATGAGTGAGGGCTTTTTGTTAATATGGCAAATTGTTATACTTCATTTTCTTTTAAATATTTCAATTTATTATGCAATGCTTTTACTTCCACTTATATATTTTTGTCTTGGTGCAATCTTAATTTATTTAGTTGCTAAAGAATTAACAAATTCGAATTTTGCATTATTTGCTGTTTTATTATTTGCTATATTACCCGCAGTTTTGATTCGTACATCGAGTTTTGAATATCGAGGGGAAAGCTTTGTTCCTATATTAATTTTATTTTTTATTTATTTATATTATAAATTTATACCTTTGTTTAATATAAATAATACAACAAATATTATAATATTAACATTACTATTTTTTATTATTTTAATGATGTGGAAGGGTGCTCTTTACTTTTTAGCAGTCTTTATATTCTTTTTTATATTATTGTTATTATTTTATTTTTTTCAAAATATAAAAATTACAATTTCTTTAGGAATATTGCTGAGTCTATTATTATTTATAATAGCAATAAAATATTTTCCAATAGGATATTTAAGCATTAATAATTTATATTCCTTGAATATTGCAGAAATGCAAGTTCCTACTTTACTAACAATTTTTGCAAATTATAATTTCCTTTTCTTCCTTGCACCACTCGCTTTTATTATTCCGAATTATAATAAATATGATTACAAAAAGAAACATCTTATTTTGTTTTTATTTTCTCTTTATCTTATTACAATTTGGCTTGTTTTTTCGGCACAACGATGGGCAATCTTAGGTGCAATACCAACTATATTATTAAGTGTAATTGTATTGTTTAGTATTAAAGAAAAAATAAATTTAGCCAATATAAAAATAGGAAATATCTTTATATATATTTTTATTGCTTTTATTATTATATCTCTTTTACTATTTGATATTATTATTTTTATTTCTTCGAAGCCTGCCGCCGAACTTGATTCATATTATTTATTTCTTAATTGGATTAAAAATAATACACCTAAAAATGCAACATTCTTAACATTATGGCAGGATGGAAGTGCAATTGAAGGGTATGCAAATCGAAGCAGCTACACAGATAGTGTATTTGGAATGAATGTAATAAGAATGAATGAATTTGCAAAATTTCTTTTTGCAAAAGCAGGTAATTTTACTTATCTTACTCAAATCAAACCAAATTACTTAATTGTAAGAGAATATTGGTGGAATTTTACGAATGGAATTGCACAAGAAGCAAATTTAAATTTAAGTAATATAAATTTAACACAAACCAATTTCTACTGTCTGACTAAAGGAAAATGTGTTGACAAAAGTTTATATAATTATAGTAATAATATTTTATATAATGTTTCAACATTAATAAAGTGATAAAATGAAATCTTTTATTTTATTATTATTTATTTTATTAATAGGAATTAGCTTTGCAAGCTCTCTTGGAAGTTTGACTATTGCATCAAACACTGTTTATCAAAATACAAATAGCTCTCCTCTCTATATTTATACTACTACCTCTTCATCTTTAAAAGGTTGGATGGGCTCAAATACTAGTAATTTACAATTAGTTATGAATGATCAAGCAACTAACGAAATTACTCTTCAATATAATGATTCCTCTTTACTTGTTGTGCCTCCTCAATGGTATTATAAATTCAACTTCACAAACGGAACTTTTTATGGTGAATATATAACTACACAACCTTCAAATATTATTATGTTTAATACTATAAATTATAAGGTGAATAATATGATAGCAATATTTTTTGGACTCTTTGCACTAACTCTCTTGATTTTGCGTTTGGTTAAAATAAATGAAAGAAAAAATATGTACGGAATAATACTAATTTTATCAGCATTGATGATGTTTATTGCATATTATTTTGCAGTCTTTGCTCCCATCACACAAAGCACAATGACAACGAATGTATTATCATGTAGTAATGGTGCATGTACTACTCAAACACAACAACTAAACACTACGTTGGTTTCAACTACAGAACACATTCCAGTGCAAAGCAATGGATTTATTTTGCTTACTACTTTCGTGGGATTTTATATCATAATATTATTTATTCTTATTATTCGGGACTTTGCTCCAGTCGGTAATGTGCCTGGCTTAAATAGAGATTAAGTAATATTTATAAAAAGCCTAAGAATAGAAAGGTTTATATATGTTTGCAGAGTAATATACTATAGTAATATACTATAAGGCGATAAAAATGAAATACTACTGCAAGCGTTGTCAACATGTTTGGATTGCGAGAACAAATAATAAACCAAAAGTATGCCCAAACTGTAAATCAGTTTATTGGGATACACCGAAAAAATTGCATTACAATTGGCATGCCAGCCATAAAAAACTAATAAAAGTTTAATATTTAAGGTGAGTATATGAACAAAGATAAATATATAGAAATAAAAAGTAAGAAAACAGGTGTTATTTGGAAATGGAGAGGAGGTCATGGAATCAGTGGATATCTCAACAGAAAAGAGGTTGCATTCCTGAACTTTGGTAATTTTTCAAAAGAAATTACACCACAAGAAGCAGTCAAAAAATTAAGCGAAATAGCGAATGCTTCCCCAGAAGAGCAAGCAATGTATG
>JBMFSA010000021.1:0-11666 GCA_049967795.1 Candidatus Micrarchaeia archaeon
CTTGGAAAAAAGATAAAAGGAAAATATACAAAGATTGTAAGCTATTACTCTATTAAGAAATAATAGTTTCATTTTTAATTTTCTATTTTTATTTTTCTTTTTTTTCTTTAATTTCGTTATCCATCTAACATGAAAAGAAAAATACAAAATATATTTAAAGCTTTCTAGTTATATTATTGCGGTGATATGAATGGAAGGAAATGGAGGCGGAAGCGATTAAATTAATAAAATAATTTGTAGAATTAAGAATATTTTATTTTTTCTTCTTGTTTTCTTTTGTAATCTACAATAAGGATATCATAAATTCTAGAGTACATATTATCAAAATTTCTATAAATAATGTCTCCTATTGGAATATCTGTTATAATTAGAGTATCTGTTTTTATACCTTCAATCTTTTCAAGTTCATCTTCATATTTATAAACATCATCTTCATTAAGAATAGGTGCGATAAGGATTGCACCATCAGGAGTTCCAATATCTCCTATTATTAAGTATTTATTTATCCAATGGTAATATTGTGCAATTAACCCTTCTACTTCTTTCTCTCTATACTTAGAATAGGTTTCATAATCAACAAATTTGAGATAAAACAAAACATGATATTTTATTGGCAATTTTGTCATACTTATTGTTAGTCTATCAATAATACCTCTTTCTTTAAGTTTTTCGAATATATAATTTGACTCAGTTGGTGATTCAAATCCTACTTTTATTGATATATCTTTAAATGTTCTATTTGCATCAGAGCAGAGTTCTTTTAAAACTAAATACTCTTTAGTTGATATTTGAGTTGGAAGTTTATGTGGTGTTTCTTTTGTCCTATGCCATAGTTTATCTTTGAGAAGTTCAAAAAATTTCTCTCTTATTACTGTACCTCCATAAATCTGACTAAAAGCAGTAATATACCATTCTGCCTTGTATGATTTAAGCTTCTCCATGCGCCATTTATATATAAAGTCCATAAGAAGTATATCATTTTCAACAGTAAAATAAAGCATCATATCATATTTTCCTTTTAACATTGCAACAAGGAGCACTCTTGGATCATCTTCAAACGCTTCTTTTATTTCATCAATTTTAGGAATTTTATCTTCAAATTTTATAAATGCAATATACCTAAGAAAACCTAACTTTTTTAGATTAACTTGTGCAGTATACTTTATATTAAAGCTCCTGTTCAGCTTTTCTATTCTATTTGTTACTGTTACTTCTGACATTTCTACTAATTTAGCAATCTTCTTTCTCTCCATCTTACTATTCATACTTAAACAGCGCAATATTATACTGTCTGTTTTTGATAATGTAGAGATAGCTTCTAATGCACCTATAGTTTCTTTCGAAAGCTGAAGTGTTTCAAGCTGCCTTGACAATGCTGCAATGAATACACCTTCCTTATTTATCTTCCCCACATAATATGTTTTTATTACCTGCTTATCTAATTCAGGATCATATATTTTATAATAAGAATAAACATAATAGCCGCCCCGTATATATTTTAATGTTAATGGCTCTTCGTGCTCTATTCTAAGCCTTTCAAATACTTCTCGTATCTTCTTTGGTACCTCCATTTTGTCATTCTTGAAAAGTTATATAATAAATAACTAATTAATAACAAATATATAAATATTTTATTAGAATAGAAAAATAAATTTTATTTTTAATTTTAAAGTAAAATATTTAAAATATAAAAGTCTGTGTAATGTTCTATATTTATATAATTTTATATTTAATAAGTATATAAAAATTTACATATAACTTAATATATGATTAATAATAAATGATTAATATAATATATTTAAGGTGTTAAAATGGCAAAGAATAATAAAAGTCAAACAAAATATAAACATGTTGTATTAAAGCCAACATATCATGTAGAGAATATTGTTGCTAGTGCTGATATGAAGGCGGATTTAGACCTTTATAATTTGGCAAAAATATCTCCAGATATAGATTATGAACCAGAGCAGTTTCCTGGTGCAATATTGAAGATACATGAACCTAAAGCTGCGCTTCTTCTATTCAAAAATGGAAAAGTTATATGCACAGGGGCACATACAAGAGCAGATGTTGTCAAAGCAGTTTCACAAGCAGTCGCACTTGTTAATAAGTATAGAAACATGCTAAGGCTTAAACAAATAACACCTTCATACCATTAATATCAGAAATTAATATTTATATAAAAACTATTTGCTTTTATATGAATAGCGAAAGCATTATCGTGATTTAGTGAATGAAGAATCACAAACATTCAAAACATATGATACGTTGTTCGAACCGGAAAGCTTAGATGAAATTATAGGAAATAAAGAAGCAATCATGCAGTTAAAAAAATATGCTGCAGATATAAATAATAATATTAGGCGCAAACCTCTTATAATCTATGGACCTCCAGGAGTCGGCAAAACAATGGCAGTTAATATGCTTGCTAAAACATATAAATGGCATATTGTTGAATTGAATGCAAGCGACTATCGTGACAAAGAATCTATAGATAAGCTTTTGACTGCTGCATCACAGAGCAGAACATTATTTGGATCAAAAAATCTTATATTTTTAGATGAGATTGACGAACTATCTGCCAAATTTGATAAGGGGGCTTCTTCTGCGCTTGTAAATTTGATAAATGATTCTAAGAATCCTATAATTTTTACTGCAAATGATGTATGGGACAAAAGAATTACATTTTTAAGAGAAAGAACAGAGCAGATAAAATTTAACAATGTTAGTGCTGGTGAGCTTTCACAGTTTTTAACAAACTTATCATTAAAACATAATATAAAAGTAGATAAAGAGACTATTGAATATATAGCAAATCATTCAAATGGCGATATAAGGAGTGCAATCTTAGACTTGTTCGTGCTCAACAACGCACCCTCTTCATACACAGAAATTATAGGTATGAGAGATAGAAAAATTGATATATTTACAACTTTAGACAAAATATTCCTTGCAAACACTTATTCAGCTCCGCTTATAGCAATTCAAAATTCTGATGTAGAAAATGCAATGTTGATGCAGTGGATAGATGAAAATATAACAAACCGCTATAGCAATCTTGATGAAATTGCATCTGCATATAAAATGCTTTCATTAGGGAGTTTATTTTTCAATAGAGCCTCAAAAACTCAATACTATACTTATTGGAGATATATGAATGTATTTATATCGAGCGGCATAGCACTTTCAAAACACAGTTATCCAAACAAATATAAAAGATATACTTTCCCAAAAAGAATCAGCGAACTGAGCAAATCAAAAGAATCGAGAAATAAATTATTTGAAATTGCATCATTGATGAGAAAAAAAATACATACAGGTACTTCAAAAATTATGAATAGTGAGATAGTTATGATTGCATATTTGATAAGAAGAGGGCTTGAAAACAATAAAGAAAATAAAGAGGATGTTTATTCTTATTTTGAAAGAACCTTTAATATAGAAGAGAAACAGGTTGATTGGTTAATAAAAAATGTTTATTAAATCTATTAATATATAATTTATATATATTACAAAGATTAAAGCCCATTCTTTATAGTTTGAACACCGAGCAGCATTAAAAGATCTTTTAATACATTCTTAATGTAGTTTTTGTTTATCTTTATACTAGCTGCCGCCTTATGCCCACCAAAAGAATATACATGTTTATTTTTGCTTTTAAGCTTTTCGAATATATCTATGATATTTATAGATTCAGAAATGCTGTCACTTATTCTCAATGATATATAATTTCCATAATGTACCATTGTTATATTTGGCCCATTTATAGCTTCAAGATTGTCATGAAGTTTTGTACTAAATCTACCAGGAAGTGGAAAATCTTCTTCAATCCTTTCTACATCGTTAAAGTCAAGCACAAATATATTGATCCCCGAACCACCTTTATAGCGGTGTATATATTTTATTGAAGAATTTAATGCTTCTTCAAAAATCCTTGTTGAATGCTTGAACTTCTCATCTAATTTACTTTTATCTTCTATAATATTGATTGTTTCATTTATGCTAAAGACTTTGTTTTTGCCTGTTGTATAATCAAGGAAAACGCTGATCTTCTCTGCTTCTTTGTTGCTCATATCTGCATATATGCTATGATCACCTATAAGTGAAGCTTCCATCAAACTATTAATAATATCAGTATCATTATCTTTGCCTGTTATAATCTGTGCAAGTACACCAGTTACAAATCCTGCAGTATGATTTGAATCACCTTTATAATCCCATGGATTAATATATTTTAGGAGCTTTGATCGTGGAAATCCTTCATAAACAGGATGATGATCAATAAAAATAAGATTGTAATTTGAAGCAAGGGTAATAGCATTGCTGCTCTCTTCTGTTGTACCAAAATCTATTACAAGTATTAGAGGCTTTTCTGCGCTTGTATATCTCTCAAATAATATACTATCTTCATAAAACTCTTCAGCGCCGTATTTGATACTTTTATTTAGCCTCCATATTATAGATGAACTATCATTATCCAAATTTATAAAATTCTTTTTAAGTATTTCATCTACCGCTTTGTATAATGCAAGCGCACCGCTTGAACCATCTGCATCATTGTGGAATCTTACAACAATAGGGGCGCCAGTAAGTATATTCTTAATTATAATCAACGCCACTTCCTTTAAATCCCGAAACATGTTGCATATAGGCTTGCTTACCTCTTCATTCACTATCTTAATTTCTTCACATTTAATATTGTTGATTATATTTGATAAAGGAGTAATAAACTTTTGAATATATTTTTCATACTCTTCTCTACTACCTTTAATAATATTTTCGTCACTCAGAATTTGACTATCCTGCTGCTCAATAATTTCTTTTTGTTTTATTTTTGCATATAAATCGAGCTTTGCATTGCTGCTGAATCTTATAGCTTTTTGATTATTCTCTTTGCTTGCAGAAATAGGAATAGGTATTGCAGTATAGGTATATTTAAGGATTTTAGAACTGTAGGAACTATATGATTCCTTAATGTTTGTAATTATATAATTTTCATAAATATCAGGCATAATATATCATCTCATAAAGATAAAAATAAATTAAATTAATAAATATATAAAATATATAATAAAAATAAATATTACGATTTTACTACTATTTATATTTTATATCCTTTTACTAGGTTATATTTGGTGCGGTAAAATTTGTCTTCTTTGATATGTTAAGTATAGTAGTATTAAAATTTGTTATATTTATAAGAGGTTTTGTAAGAATTATATCATTGTAACAAATATTATGAAATGTTGTATTTTGAATAGTATTGCATAGGCTTGAATTGAGCTGTTGGACTGCAATAGCAGTTATACATATAGGACCTAATGAATTTCCTAGAGTATTGCATGCTAATGTATTATAGGTCTTAATCGCTGATGTAAAATTATATAATAAATAGCAATCTTTCTTTCTAGTAGCATTTGTATTATTTGAGCATGCAACAATAGCATTTGAAGCATTAAAATCTATCTTTACGTTTAGTGGTAGAGTAGTATGAACAAACATTGATAGACATAAATTTTTATATAAATTTGATGTTATTGAGTTGCACATTGATGAATTGTTCTCTATTTTTGAAAGTGTATAATAGCAGTAGTCTTTAGGTGTTGAATCTAAAAATAGTTGATAATCAGTAAAATTAAGATTACTTAAATAAGAGCCAGAAGTTATATTTTCTATAGATAATTTTGGACTGTTTATATTTGTTGAATTATAAGTCAAAAGAACATACATTGTAGAAAAGCTTGTCTTATTGCTCATGTCAGCACAGCTGCTTGCAGATTTGCTTTTTACCGCTTTATTTAAATAATAAAGGTCTTCACATGTTGATTTATCAGTTGCATTCTGAATATTAGAACATACACTAATATTTGAAAAGTTTTCATTACTTAATGATTTATATATGCACAAATCACTATAAGGCTGTGCTAGTAAACTGCAATCGCTATAGTTTTTTGTTTTATTAATAACCATTAATTTACAGTTGATAGAATAATTAGAAGTAATAGAATTACATTCAATAATATTATTATTCTTCAATGCTATACTTTGGATGCATTGAGCTCTTTGATAGCCTGCCAATGAATCATTACATATAGAAGAGTTTGAAGACTGTACTGCAATAACTTGTATACAATTTGAGTAATTTGAAGATGAAGCACACATTGAAGTAGCACTTCTTGTAACAGTTGTTATTGAAGGTGTATGCAATGTACTTAAATAATAAAAAAATGATAAAATAGCAAGAGCAATAATTGCAATAATTAAAATATTTCTATTTATCAGAATTTTTTTATTTGGTGTATGGCTTGAATTGTTACTAGAAGAAATTTCCAATCATATCACCTCATTTGAAAGAACAGATACTCCCCTATCAGTAATTACATAAGATGCAATTGCTTTGCTATGTGGAACTCCTCTCATTTTCAATATTTCAAGAGAAAATTCACGCCTAATTGATTGTATCCCTGAATACAGCATTATAATTCCATCAAATATATAGAACTCTGGTTGAAATACCAAAGTTTCGCGTGATATAGAAGAATTATCAATTGTAAAGAATGCAGTTATATTATAATTTCGCATTAATGCAATAAGATAAAACAAACTCTTTCTATATATTAAGATATTTTCTGTTGAAGCAATAAATTTAAGCATAGAAATTGAATCTATCATTACACATTTCGGCTTATAATTTTTTATCTCCTCCTCTATCCTCATTATAATATTTTTGAATGTTAGAAACATATCTGTGCCATCTTCCTTTGTAAAATTTAAAAATATATCTATATTAACTACCTTAATCATCTTATTCTGGATTAAGGTATCTATATCTTTCAATTCAGAAAATGCATTTTTAACATTATTTATGAAATCCTCCACGCGCTCTTCAAATAGTATTATTAAACCAGGATTACCCTTAAGTGCATTTCTATAAATAATCTCAAAAGTCATTAAAGTCTTCCCAGTACCAGGACCACCTGCAATAAGAATTTGATTATTATAAGGTATACTTCTAGTCAGCATTTGATCAAATCCAAGCATACCAAATTCAAACTGCCCATTATTTCCTTCCATATAAACACCCCCACAATATTAACACATCATCAACATATCATAATATGAATAACATAAATAAAATTTAAATAATAAATAAATGTTTATACTTTATACTAATATATTAATAATAGCATAAATATAAAAATATAAATAGTATAAGTTGTTAAATATATTAATATAAAATTAAATTAAAATAAACAAAAATAAAATGTTAAATATTAAATAAAAATATTAAAAATATTTATAATTATTTATTATTTTATTTATTTAAATAAATAAAATAATTAAGGTGTATAGATGATAAAGAACATAGTTTATATAGGGGTATTAATTTTAATAATTGCAATAATAATTTTATTTTATGAAGGGAGCTTGTTAAGTAATATTAATTTTTCCAGTGTATTATCAAATATGACTGTTGTTAAGAATTATACAATCAAAAGTAATAGTTTTGTCACTTATCCTATAAATTTAAACACCTCTTCAATTATAACAACAGTGCTGTTAGTCAGATCAAAGATTAATTTTTATTTAATGAATAATACTGCATTTTCCAAGTGGAGCTCAGAAGTTGAAAATGGAAGCAGTGGTTTAGTGAGTGCAGAAAGCTTAGAAGGAAAAGGTGTTTTTGATATATTTAATAATATTACAAATGCAACTCTACCAGAAGGATTAGTAAGGAATATAACAACCACACCATTATATTCTTCACCTACTTCAATTTTAAATATAGGAAATTATAGAATAGTATTAGATAATACAAAAGGAAGTGCTTCATTCTTTAAATCAGTCAACGCAAGTTTCATGTATATACCACCAATAACAAATGCTACAATTAATAATCCTGCATTTAGCAATATTAAAAGTAGCCTTGATGCTGGCATGTGGATAGGAGGTATTTTCTTTCTTATATTATTAGTAGGATTAGCACTTATAATATATGGTTTATTAAAGAAGCCAAAAGTAATTACAATAAAGACAGAAGAAGGAGGCAAAGAAAAATTAGATTTGTCAGATATAGATAAATTGTATGAAGGTATAGAAGAAAAAGAGAAAAAAGTAAAGCATAAAAAGATTAAGAAAAGAAAGAACAAAAAGTAATATATATAAATATGAATATTAAATTAAATATTTAAGTATAAAGTAAATATATAAAGTTACATTAGTTAGAATATTTATTAAATTAAATTTTATTTTAATAAATAGCAAAAATTATATCAATGGTGATTATATAGATGATTTAAAAATGAAGATTGCAGGTGAAATTGCACTTTCTGACAGCCCTGGAAGTGCGATGAAAAAGTGGAGGGAATTATTTGGAATAACACAAATTGAGCTTGCAAAAGCTATAAAAGTTTCCACATCAACAATTAGCGATTATGAGAGTAATAGACGACTCAGCCCAGGAGTTGCAGTAATTAAGAGATTTGTCGATGCATTATTTTTAATAGATGAAGATAAAGGAGGTCTTGTGAAGCAAAATCTTGAACGCTTTTCAACAAATGAAAAAGAAAGTGAAGGAGATGTATACAAACTTCATGATTTTGTTGCGCCTATAACAGGAATAGATTTCAGCAGAATTATAGAAGGAAAGATAATTGCAAATCCAAATTATATTGATGATATAAAATTATTTGGATATACTCTCGTTGATAGTCTTAAGGTTATATTGAATATGTCACCTTCAGAATATCCAAAGCTATTTGGCTCAACAACAGAACGGGTCTTCATTTTTGAGCATGTATCAACAGGAAGATCACCGATGGTTGTAATAAGAGTTGCTCCAATAAAGCCGAAATTAGTAGTACTTCACAATATCACAAATGTAGATAAGCTTGCTATAAAAATTGCACAAGTTGAGAAGATTCCATTGATAACAACAAAACTAGACATAAAAGAAATTGAAGAAAGATTGAACAAAATATAATAATTTATAAATTTTCCACTATCTACTTTCTCTTTTTCATTTTTTATTTTTTATAAAATTTAGAAAATGATAAAAAGCAGATAATATACAAACAACATTATAAGAATTCCAAATAGCAATGGAGGTATAGCAGGCAGTGGCTTTCTATACTTAACTTGAATTAGGAATGTTAAGAGAAGCCCAATAGTTGAACCTATTATAACAAACATGCTCAGCATAAAATTTTGATAGACAGTATATGCAGAGACTGCTACAACCAAAGGCATGGCCATATCGCCGTTGCCCAAAGCCCTCTGTCCATATATAGGTATATAACCTTCTTTATCAAGTTTATTTAATAATTTTGGATACTCTTTCAATTTCTTCTTATGCTCTTCATACTGCTTTATTTCGCTGCTTCTGAGCTCACTCTTTGGAATACCCTCTATCTCATTAACAGCAACAAGCAGTGCAAGATTCATATCCATTGCAGCTTTGCCCATTGTTATCATATACTTTGTTATAAAGACCATAATGAAATCATATATAGCAAGGAGAATCATCAATAACATAACAATGTTAAAAGGGAGCCCAATACCAATGAGAACACCAAGACCTATACACATGATCATAGTGGCTATATTCCTAAACCAAATATATCTGCGTTTAAGAAAATATATGAGCAATGTAAGCGATAAAGAAAGAATAACTAATATAATAGCATTGTTTATGAAAATCTCAAGTATGAAACCGAAGAAATAGAAGGCACCAATCAATATTGCAAGCGCCTCAAATAAATAAAGCAACTTCTTACCTCTAATACTTTTAAACAAAATAACAATTACAAATGCAACAAATGCTATTGTTACAATATAATAGAAAGGAGCGTAGGAAGTTGATGAGATTGAGTTTTGATAGCTTTGCAGCTGCACAAGGCTTAGCCCATTATATATTAAAGTAGCAAGTAGGAGCCCAAAGAACTGAACAATTAAGAACATGACAAGAATTTTCAGATCCTGCCTGAAATCTAATACTTTTAAATCTGCATTCATTTTAAAACCTAAATATAATTAAACTTCTTTAAACTTCTTATAATTTATATTCTTATTATAGGAGATATGTTTTGTAATCCTAATTTGTTTAGCAAGTGCTCTGGATTGTCATAATAGTCCATCACTGCTTCGCTGATGCTCTGCATATCTCTTATACCTAACTTATTAAGCTGCTGAAGTATTCTTACCCGCACCGCCTCTTCTGCAAGAATATCTGTTGGTGGCACCCCTATAACCTTTGCAAGTGCATCTCTATATGTTACACTTGGAAGGATAGGCGCTGCTGTATTTGTTTTATAGTCAAATTTATAAAGATCAGATATAAGCGTCTGTGTTCCTTCTGTTCCTGCAAGCTCTGATATCTGCACAACCTTCCTTACAGGAATACCTTTCCTATAAATTACAGACATAACCATTAATACATCAATAACATTCAATATATCTTGAGGAACATTCATTGGAGAGTGTTCTAATCTTGTTATTATATCACGTGATGAAGATGCGTGTATTGTGCTCATTGCTATCTTTCCTATATTCATTGCAGTAATCATATCATTTGCTTCTGCGCCCCTTACCTCTCCTATAATAATAAGATCAGGTCTCATCCTAAGTGCATTCTTAACAAGATCAGTCATTTTCATATCACTGCTTGTCTCTAATCTCACAATATTTTCATGAGTGCTTGTATTAAGTTCATAGGTTTCTTCTATTGTAACAACACGCTTATCTGGCCTAAAGAATGAAAATAAAGAATTTAATAAAGTAGTTTTTCCTGCTGCAGGTATGCCTCCTATTAGAATATTGGCAGGTTTAATCTTAAATCCATCAGTATAAAGCCATAATCGAGCAGCAATGCTATAATCTATTGTATTACTATTTATTAGATCTATGATGCTCAAAGGCTCTCTTCTAAAGTTTCTTATTGTTATATCATAACCAAGTGGAGACTCTACAACATTCGCCCTGCTCCCGTTCGGCATATGTATATCCATTATATTACCATTTGCGCTCCAGTTTGTCATATAAAGCTTCAACTTATCTACAAATCTATTAAGCTCTTCTATGCTACTAAATTTTGATGTAAGTTTGCCAAATCCTTTCTTTGAATCATATATAAAAATATTATTAGTATTATTTATCATTATATCTTCAACACTCTGCATGTTCAGGAATTCAGAGATAGGGGAAAGGTCATTTATATCTTTAATCAATTCATCTATATCTTCGTTTGATAAACTTGAAGAAATTGCACGCGCCGCCTTTTCGATTATTGTTCTTCTTTGAGCTTCATCAGTTATTTCAACAAATTTTCCTATAAGTTGTTTTAATATTAATGATTCAATATTCGAAATTCTGCTATCCATAAAACCACAAGTATATAAAATAAAATTATAACAAAATATTGAAGAATATAAATATAAATTTATCTTTTCTTTCTTTCAAATGACTGTTGAAATTCATTATGTTTTTTTAACTTCTTTTAATTTATTTATTTTAATTTAATATTTTATTAATTATTTTTACAATAAATAAAAAGAACAGAATAAAATATTAAGAAATAGAGAGGAAGTGGGGCTTTCGCCCCACATACCCATTCAACTGGGTATAGACCAAGTTGTAGAGTCACTTCCACTGATCTTGACATTGATTTG
>JBMFSA010000022.1:0-11143 GCA_049967795.1 Candidatus Micrarchaeia archaeon
ATGCTCAAGCCCTTCTATAACTTCTTTTGTTATTCTTGTAGCAGTTCTCTTATGCTTTACAACTATATTTATAGCAACTATAGCAAAGCTTAGAAAGAGCAGAGATAGAAGCGTTGATATTATTATAATAGATGCATTGAATGCATTCATATCCATATATAAGCTCTGAATCCTTAAAAATATACCTCCAGCATCACTATAAGTAGGAAGGGATGCAAATACAAGAATTGCAAATGCGATTATAAATGATATTGAAAAAAGTGATATCAATGATATATTCTCTTTATAAGTCTCTATTGTATATTGAAGTATATTGGCCATCGAACCATCCAGCAAAGAAATAATTAACTATGTAGAATTAGAAGCAAAAATATATAAATATATAATTAAGCAGGAAAGTATAAAAAAGAATTCTATTTATCAATATTAAATAAGAATATTAAATAAAAATATTAAATAAAAATAATTAAGAGATATAATTATCTGTTTTTAAATTTGATTCATCAATTCCAAATTCTTCTTTTATCTCATTAAAAATAGAAAATAGTGCATTAGAAATATCCTTACCTTCTGCTGAAGCATCTACATTCTTGATTGAAATAGAGTATAGTGCAAACATGAATTTATTAAACCATTTAAAATCATTATTTTCTTTTATTTGCGGCTCAAGTTCTGTTATAATACTATCAATATTACTTGACAATTTAATAAATTGATTTAATGTTTCTATATAAATAGTATTATCTTCTTCTTTCCTTAATTTTTCTTTTATTTCAATCTTCTTCTCATTTTTAAAAGATTTTAATATTTCATCTATAAAAGAATTTGCCTTAACTAAAAATTCATAAATATCGTTTATATCAAATACTTTCTCATCTGTTGATTCATTTTTAAGAGTATAAATAGAATTAAAAAATTGATACTGAATCAGATTTCTAAAATATTTTAAATTTATATAAAGCAAAATATTAAGTTTAGAAGTTAGAGAAGATTCTTGAGTATTTTTATTACTTTCTAAATCTTTATTTTTTAACTTATTATTCATTCTTATTTCGTTAAAATAATCTAAAAATATATAAAAAAATTCAAATTGTGCTTTAAAATTTTTTAATAACTCATTATAAGTTCTATTTTTAACATCATTATTATGGACTTTCCCTATAGAATCTAAAAAATTGATAATATTGCTGTTATTGGCAATATCAAAATAAAAATCATAAATTCTTTTTTCTAAATCTAAAACAACAGTCACATATAAATTCTTTAGGACATCTTTAATTATTACTTCATTTCCTTCATTTAATTGACCAACCAAATCAGAGATAATTTCATTTGCAACTGCGTTTGGATTTTTGCTTGTATCTATTTTAATAATAGATTGCAATAAGGTTGTTACCACTTTATTATTTTTATTATTTTCATTATTATTTGCAGTTGATTTCATATTATAACACTCTTTTTATTAAAAAGTCTTATGACATTCTGATATTTATATTTAACTCCTTATTTTCTGATTTAGAAATCTTAATTTATAATACTTTATAATTTCTTTAATATATAAATGGTGCACCATCATTATTATTTTTATTATTCTCTATTTCTTTTTTTACTTCACCCTCATTCTCCTCCTCATCTCTTGGATTTATTGTATAATTACTACGTTCTATATTAACATTCTCTTTAAAAAGGGTATTTACCTTACTTATATCTCCACCAACTTCCATATAAGGTCCAATAATTATTCTCCAGCTTTTAATGATATTATCTATTCTGGCATGATAATTTACAATAATGAGCGCAGATAGTATATCTTCAGGATCATAGTTTTCGACATTGTAATTTTTTACATTAAAAGAAAATGATATATCTCCATTTCCAGAATCCTCTCTTTTTATCTTTTGTATTTTAGGATTATTTAGATTGCTAAAAATTAATTGAATTTCACGAGGCTCAAGAAGTGCAATAGTATTAATCAATTTTTCAAAAAGGTCTTTTTTAAAAGACTCTTTTGAACTTTCAAACCACTTATCAAAATTTTCACGTAGCTTTGTATATTCTGGCACTTTTTCTAGCTTTTTTATAATGGTTTTTTTACAATCATTTATGAACTTACTTTCTTGGTGTGTATAAAGTTCTCCTTTGTATCCTTGTTTTCCGAAATTAGACATAAAACCACAAGTTATTTTTTAGGTCTATAAATATTATTAAATGTTTCTTTCTTTATAAAATTTAGTTTATTTTTCTTTTTTGCTTTTTTTGTTTTGTATTTTTATTTTTATTATAATTATTATATTTTATCATTTTATTATACTTTTATTAATTATAAATTATAATTTATTATAAATGATAAGATGAAACTCAGAAGAGCTATAACACTTAAAGATGCAGTGATGATTAATTTAGGTGCAATAATAGGTGCAGGGATATTTGTAATTATAGGCATTGCTGCATATGAAGCAGGCGCTTCTATTATTTTATCAATAATAATTTCTGCGGTTGTTGCATTATTTACAGGATTAAGTTTTTCAGAGATTGCACTTCATACTGCAAAAGAAGGAGGAGTTTATGAATTTGCAAAAGAAGCATGGCATCCTTTTGCAGGATTTATTGGTGGCTTACTATGGACGTTTGGAACAACAATAGCACTTGCTGCAGTATCAATAAGTATGGTTGGATATATTAATGCACTGCTTGGCGCAAACTTATCTGCAACAATAGTTGCATCTATAGTGATAATCTTATTTGCATTTATTAATGCGCTTGGAATAAAAAGTTCTGCAAAAACCATAAGCATACTTGTTGCAGTAAATGTTGCAATACTTATCATATTTATTATATTTGGTATAAACTATATTGATATTAACAATTTCAACAACTTTACACCAAATGGAATTGGAGGAATGCTGCTTGGTGCAGCAATGATATTCTTTGCTTTTACAGGATTTTCAAGAATTACAACAATAGGAGATGAAATAATAGATCCAAAGCACACAATACCAAAAGCTATTATAATATCAATAATTATCTCTGCTATTCTATACATATTAGTAGCAACAATAGCAGTAGGTATGATAGGGACTAAGGAGCTTGGGAGCTCAACCGCACCCCTTTCACTTGCAATCTCAAGGCTTAATGATCCACTTTTATTATTAATAATTTCAATTGGAGGCATAACAGCAACAGCAGGTGTTGCATTTACAGGAATATTGGGAGTCTCAAGGGTATTCTTTGCGATGGGCAGGGATAACGAACTGCCAAAGAGTCTAAGCAGATTAGATAAATATGCAACTCCAATAAATGCAATAATATTATCTGCAATCATTGCAATATTCTTCATATTCTTTGTTTCATTTAAGGATATTGTTGATGCATCAAATAGTTGTGTTTTAAGTGCTTATATAATTATAAATATTGCAGCATTTAATATTTGGAATAAAGAACAGAAAAATAATAATTCATTACTGAAAGAAAGAAACAGCAAAAATTCTTCTATATTTTATAGTAAAATGTTCCCAATTATACCAATATTAGGATTAATAACAATTTCATCGATATTAATTTATATAATAGGAGTAACATTGCCTATTCTAGTAACTTTGTCTTTATTAGGTATTTTATATTACTTGTATAGAAATAAAAAAGTTAATAAAACAGCAATACCTATACACAGCACAGTGAGAGAATTTGGAAAAATTAGAGAAAGAATATAATATAAAGATATAGAAATATAATAAAATTATAATAATTATAATGATTATAATTTAATAATTGCAATAAAATAGAATCTTTAATTATTTAATGCAGGGAGAGAGATTTGAACTCTCGCACCCCTAAGGGACAAGGTCCTAAGCCTTGCGCGTTTGACCAAGCTCCGCCATCCCTGCTCGATACTTATAATTTTTTAGATTTCATTTATTTTATATTTTTATATTATTTTAATTTTTTTAAATATTTTTTAATGAATAATATTTAATGATTAATAATTAAAAATTAAATATAAATAATAATCAATTCATTTGTATTTTGTAATATTTTGTATAATTTTAAAATTTGTAAATAATTTATAAAAGCAAAAGAATAAAAATAATATCATAAATAAATAATAAAAATTAAGAAAGAAAATAAAAATAAAGGAGAGATAAATATGATAACAACAAAGTATGTAAGAGAGCACATTGATGAATTGCGCAAATCTATAAAAAGAAGAAAGAGCAACTTTCCTCTTGATGAATTGTTAGAGCTTGATGAAAAATGGAGAAGTTTGAAGACAAAACTACAGCAGCTTCAAACGATTAGAAACAAAGAAAGTTTAGAGGTGTCAGAGCTTAAAAAGAAGGGATTAGATGTTAAAGATAAGATTGCGGAATTATCAAAGACAAAGAAAGAGATAGAGGAGCTTGAAAAGGAGCTTCCACAATATGAGAATAAGATAGAGCGCTTATTGTTTACCTTGCCAAATGTGCTTGATGATTCTGTACCTGATGGCAACTCATCTGAAGATAATCCTGTATTAAGAACATGGGGCACTATAAGGAATAAGATAACACCTACACATGAAGAGATATTAACAAAAATGGATCTTATTGATATTGAGAGAGCTTCAAAAATATCTGGTGCGCGCTTTTATTTCTTAAAAAAAGATATGGTGCTACTGGAGCAGTCACTGCTTAGATTTGGATTAGATGAGCTTGTAAAGAAGAATTATATACCAGTTGTAACTCCTTATATGATGCGTGAAAGCTATTATAAGAAGACTGTTGATATTGCTCAATTTGAGGATGCATTGTATAGGGTTGCAGATCCAGAAGAGGTAAAAAGCAGGGAAGATTATGAAAAATTAGAAGAGTCATTATTTTTAATTGCAACTGCAGAGCATCCTATAGCAGCGATGCATGCAGATGAACTTATACCAACAAAAGATCTGCCATTAAAATATGTGGGAATAAGCCCTTGCTTTAGAAGAGAGGCAGGATCTCACGGTAAAGATACAAAAGGAATATTTAGACTACATCAATTCAATAAAGTAGAACAGTTCATATTTTCAAAAGAAGAGGATACATGGAAGCATTTTGAGGAGCTGCAGAAGAACAGCGAAGAGCTATGGCAGAAGCTTGATATACCTTATAGAGTAATAGAGATATGCACAGGCGATATTGGAAGCAGAGCAGCAAAAGCTTACGATATTGAGGCATATATGCCAAGCTCCCAAACCTATAGAGAAGCAGGATCATGCTCAAACCTGCTTGACTGGCAGAGTATGAGGCTCAATATAAGCTATGATGAAAAAGGAGTGAGAAAATATGTGCATACGCTCAATAATACTGTATTTGCTTCACCAAGAGCATTGATATATATTATTGAGAACAATCTTAACAGCGATGGCTCAATAAATGTACCAAATGTATTAATACCTTATATGGGTAAGAGCAAGATTGTATAAATAAAAATAACATATATAAATTAAAAGTATAGATAAAAAATCAATTATAAAAAATAAAACAAAATAAAATATTAAAGGTGCAAGCATTGAAGAAAGAACATGAAATAAAAAGAGAACTCAAAAGGCTCAGATCGATAAAAGGCAGTGGAACAGAGCTCATCAGCTTGTATATACCGCCAAATACAATGATATCAGATGTCACAAATAGACTTAAAGATGAGCGTGGGCAGGCATCAAATATAAAATCAAAAACAACAAGAACAAATGTACAGTCAGCAATAGATAAAATTGTACAATATTTAAAAATATTTAAAAAACTCCCAGAAAATGGATTAGCTGTTTTCTGCGGCAATATATCAAGCGAACAGGCAAAACCAGATATAGAATTATTTTCAATAGAGCCTCCAGCAGAGATAAAGACAAATATATATAGATGTGATTCCTCTTTCCTTCTTGAACCTCTCGAAGCAATGATGGAGATTAAAGATAGATATGTTTTAGTTGTGATGGATGGAAGAGATGCAACAGTAGGAACATTGAACGGCGCACAATTCAATGTTGAAAAGAAGTTAAGATCTCTAGCACATTCAAAAATTAGAAAAGGTGGCCAATCAGCAAACAGATATGATAGATTGATAGAAGAAGCAATCGATGATTATTATAAAAGAGTTGCTGATGCAGTAAATGAGATATATGCAAAATACAATTATAAAATAAAAGGTGCAATAATAGGAGGCCCAGGGCCTGCCAAAGAGAACTTTGTAAAAGCCAACTATTTCAATTATCAAGTCAAAGTATTGGGAGTATTTGATACAGGATATACCGATGAAGTAATGGGAATCAATGAACTTATTGAAAAATCAAAAGAGCTTTTAGAAGAGCAGGAAGTAATAATTGAAAGAAAGCTTATGGAAAGATTCTTGAGCGAAATCGCAAGAAATGGGCTTGCTGTCTATGGCTATGAGAATACAAAAAAAGCACTTGAGAAGAATGCTGTTGACAAGTTGCTTGTAAGTGAAGACTTGGAGCTTGATGAAGTTAAGTATAAGTGCAATGCTTGCGGAGCTGAATTTACAGTATTGGAAAAGAATGGAAGCAGGCAGACAAAACACAGTTGTGGGGGCAGTTTAGAAATATTAAGCCAAAATGATGCAATTGAAGAGCTGGTAGAAAAGGCAGATGATTTAGGGGTTGAAACTATATTTATAGATGAGGATAGCCAATATGGCAAAGAGCTTGTTATGGGATTTGGAGGGATTGCTGCATTGTTGAGATATAAAATATGATAAATTATTTTATATAATAGGAATAAGAAGGATAAAATAAAGTGGTCATTATGGATGAAAAAAGCAATAATAATTATAAAATAAATAAAAGTAACAATTATAGTATCAATAATAATATTAATAATAAAAATAATATTTATAATAAAAATAATATTGATAACAAAAACATTAATGATAAAAAAGATGAAGATAAAATAAAGCGCAGTTTTTATAAAAATATAATTTATGGATTTATTTTAACAATGCTTATTTTTGTAATTGCTCTTATAATATTTTTTAATATGCATATATTTAATGTCAATCCTTTATTGAACTTTCCTGTTAGAGAAATAGGTTTTAAAACACCAACAAGCAATTCAATAAATAATTATTATGTGTATATTGCAGCAACAACCCCATTACAAACTCAAGGATATATGAATTCAAGCTCTCTTGGAAACTGCGATGGCAAAAGCCCATGCTTAGGAATGCTCTTTGTTTTTAACAAATCACAGAATATTTGCATGTGGATGAAGAATACTGAAATACCTCTCGAGCAGATATGGTTTAATAGTAATGGAGAAATTGTAAATGAAACAATGGCTACTCCATATTCAACAAATTTAATATGCAACAATGGCCAATATGTACTTGAAACAAACAATGCACTTCCTGCAAATTATATATTAACAGGACCTTCCTGAATCTTCAAATAATATAATAAAAGAATAAAATAGATTCATTTTCTTCTTAATGTGCATCAACAAAATAAAAAGAAAAATTAAATTATTTTATTTAATAAATCTTTTTCTTTATTGTCTCTCATTTCGTGCTGCTTAATTCAGGTGCTATTCCGCACATCTGAAGCGCTTTTGAATTGCCCGAAAAATAGAGCGCATTCTGCTTTATTACAGTACTATTTGTATTGCTGTAGTTTATATATATAGTTGGGTTTACACTTGACATATTCAAGCATTCACTTTTTCCTGTATTAATATAATTGCTTGTATAAGAGCCAAGCCCATTCAAATATGTGCAATTGTTCCCTTCAATTACATAAAGATTCATTGAAGAAGGATTTCTATAATTTTCATGATTGCTTGTAAGCGATAGAATCAGCTGTGTTTCACATTCTATTGCATAGCTGAGATCAGTTGAGTTCATTGCACTTACAACAATTGATATTTTTGGAGCAGAATTGAAATTAGATATGAAAGTGGAGAAGCTTGTTGATTGTTGGGGTGTAACATAGTATTGATAAGCACCAAATATAACTGCAATTATTATAATTATAAATGCAGATATTGATATAACTGCTTTTATCTTGCCGCTTCCTTTGTTTTTATTATTCGCCTTTTCTTTTGTATCTGCATCCTTTTCATTTCTTTCTTTCTTGCTGTTTGCCTTTCCTTTATTTTTATTTTTCATATTATTTTTAACATTATTTTCCAAAGATACACCCTTAATTATTGCTCAATAAAACATCAATTAAGCAGCTGCTGCCTTTTGCAGGTGCACCGCTTGCATATAGTAGGCTTCCATATATTCCTTTGTGCACCAATTCTGTACTATTGGAATTAATTATTATTGTTGGATTATAAGATCCTATAATCTTATCATAGCAGGAAGTGCCTGAAAGAGAGCCAAATGTGCATGTATCATTTGTTGTATTAATGATTATAACATTTTTATTCTCTGAATTTAAGGTTGACTTAAGTGATGCAATGCATTGCTCATATGGAAGTGCTGTTGTATTCGTAAGAATGAATATAGTATTGCTTGAATGAATGTCTGATATAAATGAGCTTATAGGCAAGAATGAATTTGCAGCTTCTGCATATAATATGCTTGCGCCCATCCATAAAAGCACAAATGCAAACATTATTAAAAACAATAGAAGCCATGCCTTCTTTACAGCAGGTGTATTCTTAATCCTTTTCTTTTTATTAAGCCTATAATAGGTTGAATAATAGATTAGAAGTATTATTATTATGCCAATAACAAAAGGCATTATAGCAGATAAATAAGGGGCAATTGCAATCTTGCTGTTTATAGGTATGTTCAATGAAGGAAGGATCAAACCTGCAATTGAGGTTTTCTTTGTCAGTTCAGCAAGATCAAAAGGACTTCCTAAACTTTTTGAATTCATATATATATTCTCTTCACTGCTCATCAATGAATATAAAGAAGTGCTGTTTATAGTGCCATTCAGCCTTCCATTTATAGATGATTGAAGATATGCAAGCTGGGCTATATTATATGGAACAGCAGCATAGTCAAGCTCTTGTATTGTTATAATCTTTGTTGTATTTTTTGATAGATTATAAAGCTGCATATATTGCGCACCATCTTCAGAATATATAAGAAGTGCATTTGAAATTGCTTGGCTTAGTGTCTTGTTTGCCTCTATAATATTCTGATTAATACCTTGTGATAATATTGAATTATAAGTATTTTGAAGATTGTAAAGAGCAGAGCTTATAAGAGAGTTGCTATAGTGCGCATTGATGAATGATAGCTTTGAGAGCGCACTATTGTACTGTAATGACGTTTTATTCAGCATTGCAACAAGCTCTGCTTTGGCTTGCTTTGCATATACCGGCTCATAGAATGAATATGAAAGTGCTGCAGATTTATTGCTTATGTTTGAAATTGAAGAAGCAGTTGCAGGAGAGCTTGAAATTAGATTAACTTGAGATTCAATTTCAGAAAGAAGCGTTGAATTAAATGTTGTATATTTGCAGAAGCCGAGGGCATAGCAATACCAAGGCCCATTATTATATAAGTATTGTGAACATGTAGATGATATAGAGCCTATACTCATATTTGTAGGTATCGGGAAGATAGGATTTTGTGGAATTTTTGTACTCAATAAAGAAATATTATATAGTGCTTCTTTAATTCCATAAATATTCTGATCCAGATTGCTTTCATTTATTGAATTTGCAAGCCTCATATATTCATTATAGCTTGCATTGAGCTCTCCATATTGGATAGAAAAATTCATTACACCATAGCCAAATGGACTTTGAGGTCCAACATTAGCAAGAACACTATATTTAGGATTACCGCCACAAACAGGAACTGTCAAGCAGGTATGCAGAAGGCATGTTGAAAGACCTTGAGAAGCAGAACACTGGTAATTAGCATCTCCAGTCTCTTGAAGACAGTCGGAAAGTGGAGGCTGTGCCTCATTTCTATATTCTTGCATTAAGATTGTAAGATTTTTCAATAAAGCATTGCTTGGATAGTAAGTTTTTATAAGATAGGGCTTGAGCACTTTTGATATTGATGATGAATTAAGCAGAAATGAATAATTGTTTTTAGTTGTATTAACTACAACATAAGAAGTTCCACTGCCATTAATCCATACTATTGTATAATTATTACTATTATAAGTTGTATTAATCAAAGGCGAATATTCCAGAATTGACTTTGGTATGTATTTTGAAAGGAATGCAGTTAAATTTTCAGCATTTACTTTTGTAGTAATATTATTTGCACTGATGGTATTGATAGTATTGATAGTATTTATAGTATTGATTGTAGGAGCAATAGAATTTGAGACATTGGCAGAGGCAGAATATGCATTATTAATAAAATTTATCATTAATATATTACCAAAAATAAAAAGCACGATTAAAAAATTAAATAAATTAGACTTCATATTATCATCTCTACCTGTAAAAAACTATTATTTTATAAAAGATAATATTTATAAATCCTTATGTCTACTTTATTTTTTTGTGAGAAAAGGCATTAATATAATAAAATGATAAAATGATTTACTTACTATCTTAAAGTTGCAGTATCTCTTGTTTAAAGTTTAAAAATTACACATAGCTCAAATGTAATTCATCACTACTTAAAAGCCATAATATTTTCCCATGCAAATAAAAAATATATTATAAAATATTATTATTATAAAATATTATAAAAATAGTATAAAAAATTATATTAGTTCTTATATAAATATAGAAAAGGAAAAGGAAAAGAAGAATTAAAAATAAAAAATAAAATAAAAAAATAAAATAAGCACCATAAAGGTGCTCACTCTTTATTAGTTTGCTTCTTATTTACTTTAAGAGCTTGCTAATGCATAAAGCTGCTCTATGAAGTTGTTTGCTGCTGCCATTGTCTGGTTTGCATAGTATCCTGCTATGAGGATTCTATCTGTACCATATGCCTGCATTATTGGTGCTGATGGAGTTAATGTTATGTTTTCTTGTGCTTGTAGAGTCTTTGATAAGCTGTTTACATAACCTGAACCTATAAGAATCAGGTTGCTGTTTGGATTTGCTTGTGAATCTAATACTACTAATGGTGATGTTGTCAAGTTCTTTAGAAGCACTGGCTCTGTTGCAGTTGTAACTGATGGTGTTGCTTTTATATTGCTTATTCCTGATATTGTATAGTTTGCATTCTTTGAAACAGATAC
>JBMFSA010000023.1:0-10579 GCA_049967795.1 Candidatus Micrarchaeia archaeon
GAGGATATTCGCTAGCGGCGACCTTGACGAGTATAGAATAAGCGAGTTGTTAGCCGAAGGTGCGCCGATAGATTTCTTTGGCGTTGGGACAAAAATGGCGACATCAAGTGATGCGCCGTATGTTGATGTGGTATACAAGCTGTCGGAGATAGTCTCCGGCGGGCGAAGCATGCCAATAATGAAGCTTAGCGAGGGAAAGCATACGCTGCCCGGGCGCAAGCAGGTATTCAGAAGTATGAAAAATGGCGTTTACTCAGGCGACACCGTTGGGCTGGAAAGAGAGAGGCTAGGGGGCGTGCCCCTGCTCGCAGCTGCAATGAAGAACGGCAGGCTTGTGCAGAGGTTGCCCAGCCTGGAGCAAACAAGAGCGCACGTCGCAGACGAGCTCTCCAAACTGCCTGAGTCGTGCAAAAGGATAGGCGGCGCCTGCACATACAAGATTAGGGTAAGCGCGAGGCTGGAGCGTCTTGGCAAAAACCTTGCGAAAAGGCTTGTCAGGCGCGTCGCGTGAATGGCACCGCCATCATGCAGTATGGGCCGTAGCCCTTTTCCCCAATGAAGACAGGAAACAGCTTGTCATGGGTGTCAAGCCCAAACCTTTTCTTCACATCCGCTGCTTCCACGGGCTTGAAGTTCCTAAATCCGTAGTCCTTTCCCTTTTCGCCGAAGAAGCCTATGACTTTGTACACCTCTTTATCTTTGTACCTCTTGCCTTGCGCCAGAGCCCAGAGGGCGAGCGCGATCTTTTGCGCAACGTACCTGGTAGATTTTTTCCTGCTGAACTCTATGCTCACGCCGCATCTTACGTGATCTATCAGGGCACGCCCAGAAGCTATCGCGTCACCCATCACGAGCACTTTCCTTATCGGTATGTACTCCAGCAGCTTCGCGGAACTTTCCTTCGTGCTTATTATCGTGTCTGGCTGCGATGCGTAGGTTGAATGTATGTCTATTACATAATCGCATCCTTTTAGCGCTTCAAGCACGCTGTGTGCCATGCGTTCCTCGCTGTTGCCATTTGGGGAGCCGGGAAAGCATCTGTTGCCATCGACATCCAAGAACCTTTTGTTGCGCTTCATCGCCTCTGTGTTTGCGATAATGCCTACAACACCCACGCCTTTTGGCATTTTCATCCTGCGAAGCATGTCTATGACGCGTGCTCCAAGCTTCTCGTTGCCGTGCAAGCTACCCACGATGCCCACTTTCACGCCACCATTGCCCCCCGCACTTATAGTTTCAACTCGCATGCACCATCACCTCAGCATGGCCACTATTATTATCGAGTCGCCCCTTTGCCTGTCTAGAGTCCTGCCAGTGTTGCTCCATGTCTCTATTGTCCGCCACAGTGGAGAATCTGGCTTTTTGTCAACATAAGAATCAAGGTAGCGTGCAAGGTATGGTATGCTTAAGGTCAGCGGTATTACCTTGGTGTTAGTCTTGCTGGTCACACGAATATGCCATAAGTGGCTCTGCGTGTCCACATCCTTGACTTTCATGTTGAGTAGTTCGCCAACACGAACTCCACTATCATAAAGCAATGCAATCAGCGCAGCATCCCTTGCATCACCAGTCACATCAAGCATTGCCTTAACATCCTGTTCAGTCAAAATATCATCAGGGGTATATTTTTTGCTTGCGGTTATTGAGGTTCTAATCCAGCGTACGTTCTCTGGGTAGTATTCGTCTTTGCCAATCATGTGCTTATAGAAAGCACGTACTGTTATCTTTATATTCTGCTTTGTTTTTGCCGAATACCTTGTGCGTTCAATCATTGCCATTGAATTTTCAATATCTGATTTATCAAGTTTTAGTATGTCTTTGCTTCCTATGGTCTCCAAAAAATTAGACAGACAATAGAGATTCTTGTTTATTGTGCGGTCGCTGAGCCCATTAGCCCTCATAAACTGCACATACTCCAAAACTACCTTTATTGTGTTTTTAGACAGTTTGCGGTTGTTCCTAATTGCCGCAATAAGCTTTTCAGCTCTTTTTGCTGCCTCCTCAATATATGTCATGCTATACCCTATTTATCTTTAGCCGGGTATAGTTATTTAAATATTTATGTCCCCAATTTTTAACTTCTTCCTCGAAGGCATAATTTGGGGTTGCTGGGATTTGAACCCAGGTTACCAACTCCCGAAGCTGGCCGTCTACCAGGTTAGCTTACAACCCCATATTCAAAGTTTATTATAATAAATTTTTAAAGGTTATTATAGGATCAGCATAAATAAACAATAAAAATAAAACAAAAAAATCAAAAATTTATAATAGAAAAAGAAAAATAAAAATAAAGAAAATAGAATTATTATAAGCATTTGATTGTTGGGCTTCTATTGTCTTATTATTTGCGTGATATATCAACAACAATCATATCATATTCTCCTTCGAATCCTAAAGTATTCTTAAATGTTTCTGCCTCCATAGTCAATGTGCTGTCTGAATACGGGTCATTTATATAAAATATATTCTTTTCATAACCTTTTACTACAACCCAGTGGGGTGCAGGATCCATATACATATTGATTGCATTTGCATTGACAAGCACTATTGGTATCTTCTTCTTACTTAAGAGCTTCTTGATTCCATTTATAGAGGATACTCCATACTGCTCTGTTATTTTCATATCAGTAATCTTCTTTTTTATTTCATTGAAAGATGACATCAATGTATCTAAGTTTATTCCTTCATATACTGCCAATTTCTTCTCATATCCTTCTGTACCTTTAGCATTGCTAATTATTGTTGGCTTAATTCCGCGCTTTGCAAAAGCATAAGCTATACCATACCTTGAGCCATGCCATACACTACCATTTATAGTGTCCTGCCATATTTCAAATTCAAGCTCCTTCTTCAACTGGAAGTTCTTCTTCAAATACTTCATTATCATCATTGTGCATGCTGCAGAGCTTGTAAATTCATAACTTTGAGGGTAGTTAGGTATATCATATATTCTTGTTTTTACAATCTTTGTTTTTTTATTTTTATTTTTATTAGATTGTTTTTTAATATTAGTTCTCTTATTCTTTGATTTTGATTTGACCATTTTTATCACCATTTAAACATGATATAGTATAAATTATTTTTTATGCAGGGAGGGAGATTTGTTCATTTCTTTTGAACTCCCGTAGGCCTAAGCCAACAGATCTTGAGTCTGTCGCGTTTGACCAGGCTCCGCCATCCCTGCATTACTATATATTTGTATAGTAATGCATTAAATAATTAACGATTTATGTCTTTTTGTTCTCTAATAACTAATCTTACTTAATATCTTTTCATATTTATATTTTTCTATTATATTTTTCATTGTTTTTATTTATGCTGAGTTCATTGCACAATATTTATATATTTCAGATTCCTTATTTAAAATGTAAAATTCAATATTCTGAGAAAAATGGCCAAAGATAATAATATAGGTAAGTTTACAAGAAGGAAGGAAACCTTTAAGTGTATAAATTGTGGAAGGATTGTTGAAGGTAATGGCTATACAGACCACTGCCCATATTGCTTGTTTAGCTTGCATGTTGATATTAATCCCGGCGATCGTAAAGAAACCTGCAAAGGTGTAATGAAACCTATAAAGGCAGTAGATGAAAGGAATAATATAATTATTTATTATCAATGCCAGAAATGTGGAGTCAAGAAGCGGGTCAATGTTTCTCCACAAGATAATATAGATTTGGTATACTCTCTTTTTTAAAATTCATAAATTTATTCCTATCAATTTCTAATCATTAATTAATTTTAATTAATTTTTATAAAATATTTCTTTATTACTCTATTTTTATTAAAATAAATAAATATATAGTAAAATATAAATATATTTACTTGTATTATATATATTACAAAATTAGTATAATTATTTAAAATTACATTGTGGTAATTATGGATTTGAAGTTTAATTTATTAAATAAATCTTTTATTAATAAAGTATTAATTGCTGCAATTATTATTGTATTGTTAATACTATTTTCATCAAATAATCTAACTCAGAATAATACAAATCTACGATTCTATGGTAATATAACAAATAATTATCTTACAGGATTTATAAAACTAAACAATAATACTATTGAAAATCA
This sequence comes from Candidatus Micrarchaeia archaeon, assembly GCA_049967795.1. Lineage (GTDB taxonomy): Archaea > Micrarchaeota > Micrarchaeia > Micrarchaeales > Micrarchaeaceae > JAJZYD01. The sequence continues at coordinate 4,080 of JBMFSA010000023.1, forward strand.
ATATGTTACATTTGTACTTAACAATAGATTGACTGAAACCTATCTAATCAATCAAAATGGGCATCTATTGTTATACGTGCCTTTATCATTGGGCTTCAATAATTTAGATATAATCTATAAAAATTACTCAACAGAATTGCATATGCTATATTTAGGTGATATAGCGGACTATGCTGTTTTATTGATTGGAATACTTGCATATTTAGTTATAACAGATATATCAAACTCAAAAGAGGAATCATACAAAGCAAAAATTAGATATGATGATATAATTAGATATCAAAATAGTGATGACAACTTATACAACCTTATAAAAAGGACTATAAGAATAAGCAAAAACAATAGGATAACAAAAGGTATGGCTGTAAAGATTGATGAAGTTGCTAGATCTTTAGGTCAGTATAAATATAATAAAAATGATAGAAACAAAGACAATTTGATAAGATTATACACTGATAATATAATAAATAAAATAAACAGCGATTCAAGATTCAAGGGAAACTATATAGCAGATAATATGATTTCAACTATAAGAGATCCTTTGAGAAGTATAATTTCAAGGAAGATTTATGAACTTGCAATCAATGAAGATAAATTTAAGATCGATAAAAATATATTATCTGCAAATAATATAATTCTATTAGAAGAGCTGCCCGATTTTATAAAATCTGTAAAAACAATCAATTCAAATTCTTATAATTTAGAAAAAGAAAATAAAGAAGATAAAACTGTTGCTTCCAAAACCGTAATTACTGTTCTATCATCAAAACAGAATAAAAAATTTCTAAATATTATAACAGGCTATAATGAAAATAGCGCTTTGCTATTATTTTTAAAATTGTCAAAACAGGTGGATGTACTTGCTATATGAATATAATATAATTAATTTTTTATCAATTGTAGGAAGTTTGATTGGCGCGATTATAGTTGGGATTGGTATATTCTTATATATATCAAATCAGAATAAAAATAATCCACATATTAATTCAATTGCTAATACTATACTAGGTAGTGGCCTTCTGCTCATAGGAATATCAACAACTATCCATATAGGTGTGTTATATGCTTAAAAATGTTTTATCCTATCACAACAAAAAGGCAAACATCCAAATTTTTCTTATTTCCTTTATTTTAGCAATTATGTTAGCTGCATCTATAATTGAACTTTTCTATAATATAGATAAAAGCTTTGTTGACACTTTCATATCAAATTATATTAATGAAATTGCACTTGTTTTTCTATCTACAATATTTAGTGCAGTTGTATTAAAAGTTGCTGGAAATTCAGAATTTAATAATGAAATCAAAATAAAAATAGCGGTAGCTATAGTTGGTATTGCAATTGCGCTTGTGATAAAATAAAAAATTAGAAACAAATTAAAGAGGATATTATGCTTGAGATGTTTGATTTGTACAGAATTGACAGTCTGCCAAATATAGAAATAGATAAAGAGAAGATCTTTGAGGTTATCGGCAAAACTCCTTTTATTTTGATGTATGATTTTGCCACTAAAACAGACATACTTGGAATATTTAATAAAAATTCTTCTACAGAGATTCCAAATCAAATAGCAAAAGCACTTCCTGGATTTGTTTTGTCTAAAATCGAAGATGAATCAAATGACCAGAACAAAATATATAAAATATTATCAATATACAGGAAAATTGAAACAATAAAAATAGATGTGTTTGATGATATTTATAATATAGAAGTCAATAGAGGATTTCTATCAATATTATTTATTCCTCTAAGCGCCAATGAGATTGAATCTGCAAAATCATATTTAGAGAAAACATTAAGCAGGCATTATTCAAAAGAGACAAAATCAATGCAGTCCGATTCATTCAATAGAAGGATGAATGTATCAATTCAGCATGACAACTTTGCAGATTCTGATGAAGCACTCTTCCTTGAAAGTGTCCTTGAATCTATAAACAGCTCAATTCTAAAGAATGGCATAGCTTATAATATTTATTTTATTGTTGATGATGAGACTGGCAAAATAGAGGATTATATCAAAAATAGATTTCTTATTCTTTCTTCAATTGATTCAAGGATAAAAGCTCCTTTAGATAGATGCTTTGACAGGATAAATCCAATACCTTTTGGAATCAACATGGCGAAGCTGTTCTTAAATTTCCGAGGACTTTCAAACATAAGCTATTCAATCAAGACAATTTATCCCAGATCTTATGATGGGATTGAGATTGGGACGTATATGAAGGATTCTGTGTTGAATACAGATTTGGCGATAAAGATAAAGCCTTCATCATTGAACTTAGGATGCATCATTACAGGGCTTCCAGGATCGGGAAAAACAAATGAAGCGATGGCTATAATCAATGAACTAATCAAATTCGGAAAGAAGAGGATTGTAATTATATCGCCAACCGATGAATGGGATGATTTTGCAAATTCTCATGGCATGTATCTTGTTAGGCTTTATGATAAGAATACACCAATAAATTTCTTCAGATGCCCAAAAGATTCAAAGATTGACAAATTTTATGAAGATCTTGCAATGATTTTATCATCTGCATCAAATGCAGGACCTTATGAGAAGCCAATGGAGAAGTGCATGCTCAATGCATTTAGATATATCTACTCAAAAACTTTTACTCCAGATCCTGTATTAGTGTATAAAGAAATAGAAAATTCAGTTATAAAATTTCATGCTAAAAAAACAAGCAATGGCGCAATCTATACAAAACACGGCGAGAATATAAAATCTGCGCTTGAAAATCTAAGAAGTATTATAAGCAGAGTTGAATATTCATCAAGGGCCGGCATAAAAATAGAAGATATGCTGGATAATGGGATTGTATTCAACCTTTCAAGAATAAGTGTTGGTACAAAGCCTTATCTTTATGCTTTAATACTAAATCAGCTCTATGCTATTGCTTCCACATTTGATGTCAACGGCGATGATGAGCTTAGATTGCTCATATGTGTTGAAGAAGCACAGCTCATATTCAGGGATAAGGAGAGCAGCGCTGTAGAAGATTTGAAGTATAGAATACAAGACTTTAGAAAGCAGGGCATAGGGTTGATGCTCCTTACCCATAATGTAATAGATATTGATGAAACAATAAGAAGGCTGTGTCAGATAAAGCTTTACTTGAAGCAGGCCCCTGATGTGGCACCTATTGCATCAAGCGATCTTATATTCACATACGCTGAAGACGAGGATATTATACAAAAGCTGAAGCATATAGAATCAAGGATAGGCGCACTGAATTATATTATAAAGAAGGATAAACAGAAGATATCGCAGGATACAATATTTATAAAGACAAAAGAATACAAGAATGAAAAGTCTGATGATAATAAGATGCTTGAGAAGTATATTATAAATAATAATATAAGAAGTCCGAAACGCATATCAATGAGTATAAAGATTGCAAATAATAATATAGTGAACATTGATGATATAAGCGTATTGTATCTTGGCGATGAGATTGCGAGTGCAAAAGTAAAAGATATGCAAGCAAAGTTCAGCAACCTAATAGAAGGCAAGCCATACAATTTCAAATTCTACAGCAAAAGCAGAATTATTGCTGAGAAGGAGCTGGCTGCATGTAAAATGCTAAATATTTCAATTCAAAAGAATAAGGTTGAAATAATCAATCCTTAGTGCATCAAAATAGTGAAAGCCTTTTCTGCTTGTATAGATTTGCAAGCAGCCTTCCATTCTTGATCCACTCCTCAGGGCTTATCGAAAGCTTTTCTTTTATTATACTAAGCATCTCATCAATGCTGTGAAGGATTATTGGGTTGTTTGACAGTGTTTCTCTAACGTGCTCTCTGACATTCCATACGCCAACTGGCATTGTATATCCTTCATGGACTTCTCTGAGTATTATTACAACTGCCTGTCTTTTCAGCTGTTTAAGCTTTTCTGTCACGGCTAGCCTAGCTGCATAATAGCAGCCTCCTATTTCTGCATATGTTTTTCTACCATAATAAGATTCATAAGATGAGTATATTGAAATGCTGCTCCCATTCTCATTCCATATTGTCTTGGGCCACCAAGCTTCCATTGATTCATATTGCCAGTTTCCAGGCACAAAGAATATAAGCCATCTATTGTCGAGCGATGTATTGAAGAATGTATAAATTGAATCAATACAATCATAGCTTTTAACTTCATTGAGATTGTACTTTGAAAGGGTGTCATCGACAGCAGTTATGCTCCATCTTGTTGGAATAAGTCTTCTTTTATCTCTCATACCAAACAAACCTGCGGAGAATGCGCGCTGTATTTTTGATATTTCTATATTTTTGTTGTATAGTTCTGTCAATGCTGTTGAAGCCTTTGCATCATAATCTAATGACATCTTCTCTATATGTTTTTCTGCCTTGATGTTTGGTATTTCCAGATTCTTCATATATACACTGGGGCCAAACGGCTGTACCTCATCTTTAAGTTCTAGCTTTACTATTGGTTTGCCAGTAAAATTCATTGAAGTATTCTCAAATTTTTCCGCCATAGCAAGCTCCTGAATCTGCTGCACTATCTTATTTTTATCAACATCTGTCGCTTTGACAGGATACATTCCTCTAACAAGTTTTGATCGAAATTCAACAATCTTTTCTATAGAAAAATCCCTCCATCTCTCCGGAGTTCCTAATGCTGAAGTATCTCCAAATTCAGGAGGTACAAGAGGCCCAACATAAACATTAGGATAATTATATCTCCCAATAAATATATCAGTTGGCGATGTTCCAGACAGTTCAAAATTTTTAATATTAATATCTGATATGGTTTTAATTTTATAGTAATAGCGGAGCAGAGCTGGATCCTGCATGTGCTTATATACAATATCAGAACGCTTTACCTGTAAAGAACTTTCATCTCCAACCATACAATCAATAAATCAAATATACTCTAAACTCTTTTATATTTATTAATTATCTGTATTTCAACTATTTATTTTTATCTATAAAACAAATAATTTAATTAACAAAAAAAGAAAAAGAATAAGATTAATATTAATTTTTATTTTTTATTTTTTATTAATTTCTTTTTGTATTTTATCAACTAATTTTCTTCCAATTTCTGTCAAAGCATAATATGATGCTCCTGGAATATAATTATTTTCATCTATGATTCCTTTATTTTTTAATCTCAATAAAACAAAGTAATTGTTGATTTTATGATATTGTTCTTTTAAATCGAGATTCAAAAGCATATTATATTCTTCTTTTGTAATAGGGTCCTCTTCTTTATTTTTAATGATATAGCCGTATATTTTATCAACAGTACTTTCATCTTTTACTTTTTCATCAATAGTACTTTTATTAATATTACTAATCAAAAAATTACCTCGCCGAGCAATGAATATAATAAAATTAATATAAAAAATTATAAATAACTTTTCTATCTGCTAAAATTACTTTTTTGTATGGCAAGAAGACAATGATTTATAAGTTATAATAAATTAATTTTATGGCAACTATTCTGCTACTAAAATAAAGTGATATTGCAACCTTTATATTGTAGAGAAAAGCTCTCACTTAATCTCTCTAACAAAATACTTTCATTATATTTTTATTATAATCTTTTAATATATTATATTTTTTAATGACACTAAACGTTAAGTTTTAATTATCTTGTATTCAACTATTTTTTGTCAAAAATTATAGTATTGCCTGCTTTTGAAATATTATATTTGCTTCCTAATGTTTCTAAAATTTTTTCAATATTTTTTTCGATTGAAGGTTTCATATTATCAGGGTATTTTTCAATAAGAAGAGCTCCTCCACTATAGTTATGCCATATTATACTCAATATTTTTTCATTAGATTTATCTTCGGAATTTTTTGGGAATAATTGTGCATAGCCATTTCCGTTACTATCATAATAATTATAATCTAATCCTAATACCTTTGCAAATAGTTCTGTTAGATCTTTGGCGTGTTTCGAAATACTATTATCTCCATCTTTTATTGTGCTTATCTTTTTTCGCATATTAACACTTTTTTATATTTTTCTTAGCTAAAAAGTGAATGAAATTTAATATTAAAATATAAATATTTTTGTTTTAATTTTTATGTTGAGAATTTTTATTAGATTGTTTACTTTATTATATTTTATTTATTTTCTTGCTCTATATAAAATGTTTATAAATTTAGAAAAGAAAAGAAAAGAATGCGATCGCCGGGATTTGAACCCGGGTTTTTGGCTATCCTCTATAGTAATGGAAGGCCAAAGTCCTAACCAGGTTAGACTACGATCGCATATAATTTTTTTTATTTATCTTTTATTATTTTATTGAGTATTTGTGTGCAAAAAATATAAAAGTTATTGCACATATAAAAATATAAATGTTTATTAATGCTTATATCTATTCTTCGAGGATATTTTAAAATTTTTATGTAAGATAAAATATTTCTGCCTATTTTTTTTGTTATAATAAATGAGCTAAAAGTGTGTTTTCTAATTATATATTAGAAAGTTCCGCAAAACCTTTAAATATCTGAAAAGGTGTAATACTAT
>JBMFSA010000024.1:0-10086 GCA_049967795.1 Candidatus Micrarchaeia archaeon
CCTTACCCGAAACGAGGCACTGGGTCGGCCGCAATAGACGGCTTTGATAGGATGGGTGTGTAAGTAGAAAGCTTTTGCGATCTACGAGCATTCCATTACTAAAGACCAACTGGTATGATGAAACTCCACTTCTTTTTTCTTTTTTTCTTTTTATTTTATTCTTTAACTATGCTCTACGAGCGTGAGCTCTGCAATTTTATCTACAATAGTAGAAATTTTAGCATACTATTAAACTATTAAAAATTATTAAAAATAATTGTATCAACAATCATTATCTATATTTTTATATTTTAAAGAAAGTTTCTAAAATAAGTTTGAGGTTATTATTAAAAATATCGTTATTGCCAACTCTTGTATACTGCTTTGCTCGTTCAATAATATCTTTTTTCTTTATATTATAAGTTTTTATACAAATTTCTATATCTTCGATGTCAGATTCACTACTTCTACTAATCTTAGAGCATACAATATCAATTGGGTTTAAAATTTTTATTTTTATATTACTAAAATTTGATTTAAAGTCTAATGCTTTATTAATATAATCTTCCGGCAAGGCCTCTGAGAAAATCATGTTAGATGGATAATAATCAATTTCTACTCCAGGGCTTATTTTTTTATATAGTTTATGAAATTCATTATAATCTGTTTTGTTTGGTATATTAAAATCTATGTCTTTTGTAGAAGCTTTTATACCTAATAGTGTCATCGCAGTGCCCCCAACAGCGATTAATAATATTTTGTGTAACAACTGCCTATCAAATGCGTCAAGAACAGACAATAATTTTATTTTTGAAACCTCTAACATAAAATCAACAATATTGTTTAATATATCTCTTAATCATCTTTTTATCATAAATTTTATGTTGCTTGTCTGGTATTATTTTCATTAATTTTTCAATAATTGGATTATTATTTTTTATATAAACTTCCTTCATTAATATAAACATCTCTTTTAGTAAATTTAATTCTTCGTATCTTTTGAATAAGTAATACAAATAATACAAATTTATTTTTGCAATATTTTTATATAATAATATAAAAGATCCATATCTAATTCTAACTTCTTTGCTATTTGCCATAAGAAATAAAGTATCCTCTAGTGAAATTTCAATATCAGGTTGTGTGTTTTCATATAATGTGTAACCAAATCTATTATAGTTATATGCTAGTTGGTTTCTGCTTAATTCATCAGGAAATTTGCTATATTTATATCTATCACTAATTTTATACTCTCTAATAATTTCCCAAAATCCTTCACTATTATATAATATATTTTTGTCTGTAATTAGATTGTTTATTTGATTCAATTCACCACTATCAAGCATCTCAGAAAACTCTTGAGGGGTTAGTAGTATAGGGTCTATTTTAATATTATACATAGACTCTACCAAAAGTATTTTATTAATAATTTTCTCATCTTGGTTATGCGATCTCTCTATAATAAGAAGTTCTATCCTGTTGATTTTAATGTAATCGTCATATTTTAATACAGAAATTGTTATAATATTAGAATTCAATGCCAAATCAAGCAATATATTAATAATTTCTTTTGATATTTTTATATCAATAGTTTTATGGTTTTCCGCTTCTGATATATAATAAATAGAAATTGGACTTTTTATATTCAGCTTTATTAATCTATTATTACCTTCAACAATTATAGATATCACACCCTTCTTTTCTAATCTAGCTACCGAATTATAAATATTTGTGTAGTATGTTGAGCTATACTTTTTGCTTATTTCTTTAAATATATTAGATATATTTTCCCCACTGCCTAAATTATCTGATAAATAATTTAATATTTTAAATTCCTCTTTGTTCATTCAATCACTATTATATATTTTTTACTATAATATTATAGTAATTAACATATATAATACTTTCTAAAGTATTGCAATCTTATATCTATGGGCATTCCATTACTAAAGACCAACTGGTATGATGAAACTCCACTTCTTTTTTCTTTTTTTATTTTTATTTTATTCTTTAACTATGCTCTACGAGCGTGAGCTATGTATAGTTTGGTATTTAATTGGAATATTATCAAAAGAGAATAAAAAATAACAAAATCAACTTTTATAAAAGAAGAAATGAAAATATGCATAAGAGAAAAAGATAATCAATAAATTCACTATTGTTATATCAAATATATTGTAACCAACTATATAATTTGTTATCTCTCCTGCTATTGCGCCGCTTATCACAGTTCCTATTATGATGTAAAGCATGAATAGCAGATAGGCATGGCCCTTTGCATTAATCTTTTCTCCTATCAAAGGAATGTCTGAGCTTTTTGTTATATAATTTGAGATTGTGCCTGATATTAGGAAAGTGAGCACCATTATGACAAACAGCGTCCACAATACAATGTCAAAATAATAAAGAATAGTCATAAAGACAATAAGCATCATGATTGCTATTATAGGGTCTTCTGCCCTCTTCACAAATACTTTCAAAATTTCATTGAAATCTTTTTGCATAATTTTATTTTATAACAAAAAAATTATTAAATGTTAATATATCTTAAAGAATGAAATTTATTGTTTTTTGTATTCATTCAATTTATTTTCTAAAAATAAATTCAAAAGATTGTAAAAATATTTATTTCTATTTATCTTATTACTTCTGATTAACATGCTCAAGATAGGACATCGAGGGGCTGCTGGTGATGCTCCTGAGAATACATTGGCTAGTTTTGAATCTGCAATTAAGTCGGGAGTAAATGCAATAGAGCTCGATATAAGAAGAACAAAAGACAATCATATGGTTGTCTTTCATGACGAAAAGTTGGATAGACTAACAGGAAAAGGTGGAACTGTAAATGATTATACTCTTAAAGAGCTCAAAACCTTTAGAATAAATAATAGCAATGAATCAATCCCTACACTTGAAGAAGTTCTTGATTTTATAGATAAAAAAGTCGACAAGATTCTTCTCGAAATAAAAGAAGAGAATACTGAAAAAGAGGTTGTAAGAATTGTTAAAGATAAGAAGCTTGCTGATAGGGTTATAATTATATCATTCCATGAAGATGTCCTTAAAAATGTGAAAAAGATAGAGTCAAAGATAGAGACTGGTTTGATTTATGCAGTGTATAAAGGCAAGCAGTACAAGAATCCTATTGATGCCGCAGTTTCAATTAAAGCTTCATATATTCTTCCTTTATATCATTTCACACATACAAAAAATATAGAGGATGCACATAAAAATAATCTGAAAGTTATTGTTTGGACTATAGATACAAAAAAAGAAGCAGAAGAGTTCAAAAAGAAAGGCGTTGATGGAATTGCCTCAAATTATCCTGAAATATTAAAAGATCTTTAATATTAATAATCTAATAATTTTAAATCTTTTAATAATTGTAATATAAAATATATTTATTTATATTTTATTAAATTATCCTAAAATAAAACAGAAAAAGAATGATAAATGATAGGTAATAATAATGATTGAAAGTATGAATGAAATTAACAATCTTATCAAAAATGTAAAAATATTAAGATGTTCATCAAATACTAAGATAGATGACATTATCAATGTAATAAATTCAGATATGTTTGAATGCATACAGATTTTAGATCCCAATGCTATTATAAATTCTACACATCTTATTGGTGCATATGCTAATGCCATTAATGCATTCAATGAGCATATAAATATTTCAAAAAAATTGAATATAGAATTTATTCTCTTTGCTGCAATGAAAAGAGAAATTAACAAAGCAATAGAAAAGATAGGAGCAAAATCAAGCAAAGATTTTGTACTTTTTGCAACAAAGAAGGATTATGAAAATAAAAAGATTAAGAGTTTGTTAGAGAATTCAGCAGAATTTTCAAAAACAGAAGAAGAACAGATCAATACAGCAAAACTTTACGGAATTGATAATATAAAAAATATTAAAGAACTCAACAGTTTTGTGCTTCAGAAAATAGCAATCTCAAGACTAACAGAAAAATAATATTCTACATTCTAAATTTTATTGTTTTCTTCACTATCTATAATCTCTATATAATGCTCATTTATAATATTATAAATATTTTCAGCTTTCTTTTTTCCTATTTTATCAACCTTCATAAAATCTTCCACATTGGCATTTGCTATATTTTTTATATTACCAAAATATACTAGCAGCTTCTTGGCAAGTTTTGTTCCTATACCTGGAAGGTTGCCTATAACTTGTAATTGAAAATCTTTGTTGGTGTAAGCGCGTGCGCCTCCTTTTATTGAAGGTTCAGCTTTTTCATCTTGATTAGCCCTTTTTAAAATCATAGATATTATTTTTGCTGTATCTTGTGCATCTAGGGAATAAATAATTTGTATTTTATAATCAATATAAGCTGCAATTGTTGTTCCATCAATAACATTTTTGCTTAATTTAAATGAAGTATTGTCAGTTCCTTCAATAATAAGAATTGGCTGTTCATATACTTCTTTTATTCTTTTAAGCTGATCAAATAATCTTCCATCAATTATTGATTTTTCAAAATCTTGTATTGTTTTCCTTTCAATACAAATTTTATCAGATATTAAATAATCTCCAACAGGAAGATTTTGAAACTCGACTTCTATACCTTCTTTATCCAAAGAGTCTAAAATATCTACATTTCTTTCTCTATAATCTACAATTATTTTAAGATTAACCATCTGATCATTTATTTCTAACTTTTTAATTTTTATTATTAAAATATTAATTATATATTGTTTATTATTTATTATACTATTTATTATATTATTTTTATATTATTTTTTATATTATTTTATTAAATAAATTTATTTAATAATTATTGTGTATACAAAATCATATTAATTTTAAAATGTTAAAATATTTTTAATAAATTTAGATTAAATTTAAAATTTTTAAGAAAATTTATAACATTTTCTAGCTGACATCCTCCCATGAATAAATTCGTGGGTTCATTCCGTCTTGGTGGTAAAAGAATATCCACAACATATAAATTCATTTAAAGAAAGTGTAGAATTTATCAAAAGTTGTAAAATAGGGATTAGTTCTATATTATCCTTTGTCATATGTGCTAATATTTATATTGATAATATTGTAATAATAAATAATAATTTTATTATAATAATAAATTCATTAATGTAGTATTTCTATTTTAATTTTTAAATCAAATATAAAAGAAAATGATATGATTCAATGAAAATAAATGTTGCAGTTACTGCAAATGCAAAAGCCACTAATATTATAAAGATAGATGAATTTAATTATAAAGTAAAAATTAATGCGCCTGCAAAGGAAGGAAAAGCTAATGAAAGACTAATTGAGTTTCTTTCAGAATATTTCAATAAAAATAAATCAAAAATAAAAATTATAAAAGGATTAAAGAGCAGGAGCAAAACAATAGAAATTGAAGATTGAATTAATAGCTTAATGATTTACATGGAAAAAGAAATTGTTGATATTGATAATACCGAAGAGGAAATGGTTGCTTTAGGTAATAGAACAGCAAAGATGTTCACTACTATCTTCATAGGAAAATTACTTACTTTTCTAATTGTTGGTTTTTCATTCATAGTCGTTGCAAGAATTTTAGGTCCTGCTGAATACGGAATATATGCGCTTGCTATTGCAGTGCCTGGCTTGTTTAGTGCATTCAGCGATTTTGGTCTTGGAACTTCTGTAGTCAAATTCATATCAGAATACCTCGGAAGGAATGAAATTCTTAATATTATAGCTCTTATTAAGAAAGTCTTCATAATACTGCTTGTTGGGGCTGGTATACTAACCTTGCTTTCCTTTGTGATGAGTGGCTTTATTGCAGATTCTATATTTCATGTTCCTTCATATACTTTCCTATTTGAAGTAGGCTCACTAACTGTTATTTTAAGCGTGCTATTCAGCGTTGCAACTTCTATACTAATAAGCATGAACTATAACAAATATCTTGCATATACAATCCTACTTCAAGTCTTGACTCAAGCCTTTTCAAGCATATCGTTGGCATTGCTTGAATTTGGCGCGCTTGCTCCTCTACTCGGAACAATAACTGGACTGTTTACAGGATTTATAGCGGCATTTTATTTGATTACTGCAAATTTGAGGAAGCAGAGCAAAAGAATTGAAATGAAGCAGAAAAAGCAAAAAGTGAAGAGCTGGAGAGAGCTTCTAAAATTCTCATTACCATTAGGGATATCAGGAGGTATTGGAAATCTTGTGAATAATGTTGCAATTCTTACGCTTGGCGTTTACTCAACAACAGTAATAGTCGGAAATTTCAGCATTTCAAATAAAGTATCAACAATGTTTGATCTTATAATAGGTTCTATCGGCATTGCTTCCTTATCATTGTTCAGCTTTAGTTCATCAAAGAAAAGTAATATAATTAAAGATCCAGAAGCAAAGAAGAATACAGAAAGATATTATAAATACTCTATATTCTTCACATTTCTATTGATGTTTCCAATAATTCTGCTTGTAGTGCTCCTTGCAAAGCCAATATCATATACTGTATTCAGTGCAGCTTATACTTATGCACCTCTTTACATAATTGTTATGGCATTAGGTGTTATTATCTATATAATAAACAGCTACTCATCAAGCCTTATAGTGAGTATTGGAAATGTCAAATCAATACTAAAATATTCTATCATTGCTTCAATAGTAGAGCTAATATTAATACCATTGCTTATACCTACTGAAAATGGGTTTGGCCTTTCATTGATCCTCTTTATAATAATTCCAGCAATATCTTGCGTGCTTTATGTTTATCAAATAAGAAGTAAGATAGGGCTTAAAATTCCATATATGCAGATATTCAAAATATTTCTTATAAGCTTGTTAAGTATTGTTTTTGTCATACCTTTAATTATAATATTCAACAATAATTATATTCCCCTCATAATTGCATCAATAATTGAGCAGATTATTTTATATCCTGCATTGATAGGCTATACAAAAATAATAGATAATAAAATAATAAATTATATGAAGAAGATGACTAAAGATATTCCTTTGATAAATATAATTGCAGACTTATTGTTAAAATACATAGAAATATTCGTTGAACTTCATTAATATATTGATATATTAATATAATATTTTCTTCCTGTATTTTATATTACAAAAATAATAAAAATTATATTTTAAAATTAAATATTAATATATTATTAATTCTTTTTTGAATTTTCAACTGCTGCCTTAACAAATGCTACAAAAAGTGGTGCAGGGTCTTCGAGCTTCGATTTCAATTCAGGGTGTGCCTGGGTGCCTATACCAAAAGAATCTCTCCATTCTATGAATTCAACAAGTGCGCCATCAACTGTTGTACCGCTTATTATCAATCCTTTTTTTTCTAGTATTTCCTTATAAGTATTATTAAATTCATATCTATGCCTGTGCCTCTCTGATACAATCTCTTTGTTGTATATATTATATGCAAGCGTGCCCTTCTTCAATTTTGCCTGCCAAGCGCCTAATCGCATTGTTGCACCCTTCATAGTCAATTTCTTCTGCTCATCCATCAAATCAATGATTTTATGCTTTGCATTTTCGTCAAATTCTGATGAATTTGCATTTTCAAGCTTGCATACATTTCTTGCATATTCAACTGCCATAAGCTGCATTCCAAGGCATATCCCTAAGAAGGGCTTTTTGTTTGTCCTTGCATACTCTATAGCATTTATCATTCCTTCAATGCCGCGGTTGCCAAATCCACCAGGCACAAGCACAGCGTTGCAGTCATCTAACATTTTTAATGCTTCTTTGTTCTTTTCAAACTCTTCTGATTCAATCCACTTAATATCTAAATTAACTTGCTCTTTATAAGCAGCATGCACAAGCGCTTCCTTGATGCTTGCATATGAATCATGGAGCTTCATATACTTGCCTACAACTGCAATTTTAACTGTTTTTGAAGCATTCTTTCCTTTTTCTATAATTGAATTCCATCTATCATATTTTTCTTTATTAAGGGTGTTTGTAAGGTTGAGATCTTTTAGTATCATCTTATCCAAATTCTGGTTCATAAAGAAGTTTGGTATATCATAAATATTGTCATTATCATGATCATCTATAACCCTGTCTTCGCTTATATTTGAAAAGAATGCAATCTTGCTCTTTATACTGTCATTAATCTTATTTTCTGACCTGCATATAATATAATTAGGTCTAATCCCAATTTCAAGAAGATTTCTGATTGCAAGCTGAGTTGGTTTTGTCTTCTGCTCTCCTACTTTTTTAAGCTCTGCAACATATGTGATGTTGATGAAAAGCACCTGCTCTTGCAATGAAAGCTGCCTCATTGCCTCGAGAAAATAGCTGTTCTCAATATCTCCAACAGTTCCGCCAACTTCTATAAGCATTATGTCAAGCTTCTCCTCTTTTGCAATATTTTTAACTTTGTTAATTATATAATCTGTAATATGTGGTATAAACTGCACATCAGATCCTAAGAATTTACCCTCTCTTTCCTGCTTTATTATATCGCTGAATATCTTGCCTCCTGTGATAGAAAATTTTGATGAGCTGTTTTTGTTGAGGAAGCGCTCATAGTTACCAAAGTCCATATCCACCTCTCCTCCATCTTCAAGCACAAACACTTCTCCATGCCTGAATGGGTTCATTGTTCCGCAGTCATAGTTTAGATAGCCGTCAAATTTGAGTGTCATTACATTATAATCATAAAATGATAGTATTTTACCTATAGAAGAAGTTACAATACCTTTTCCTATACCACTCATTAAAGACCCTAACACAACAATGTATTTTGTATTCATATTCTCATCCCTTTATTTATCAATATTTTCAATTGCAGTGCTGATGCTCTTTAAATACTTTAACATTAAAAAAATATAAATATTGGTTGCTTTACTTCCTTTATTTTTTACTCTTTCTATATCTATTTCCTTTTTTATTGAAATTATATATTAATGGAAATAAACCGAAAAGTATTTATATCTTATTTAGATATAATATATTAGATATCTAATTAAGATATCTAAAAAAGACTATAAAAGGTGATAAAAATGATAGGAATAATGGAAGAAATGGATGAAGGGTATAATGGAGAGGATGAATATAGGTATGGAAGATTTCATAGATCAGGAGGTCTTGGAAGCCATAGTGGAAGAGGAAACGGCAGCTATGGAGGATACGGAAGAGGACAAGGAGGAGGAAACGGATACGGTCATGGAGGGCCGATGCACAGCAGTTTTAGAAACCACCGAGCGGGCTTTGGCTTAAAATACTTCATACTCGCTTTTGCAGAAAATGGAAGGATAAGAGGTGTTGATATAATGAATAGAGTAGAAGATGTGAGCAGAGGCTATTGGAGGCCCGTGCCGGGTCATGTCTATTATGAGCTCGACAGGCTTGTAAAAGAAGGATATCTGAAAATTGTTAATGAAGATGGCAACAAATATTATGAGATTACAGAAGAAGGGAGAAAATTCCTAAATTATACAAATAACTGGCTTCCTATACGTGCAATAATAGCCAAGGGCTTAGCTCCTTTGGTAAAGAAGGATGAAGGCAAAGCCTCTTCAACAAAAGAAAGAATAAGAGAAGAAATCCATAATCTTGAGAGCAGCGGGAATTTGAGCCCAGAAAATAAAGCAACAATCGAGAAATTAAAGAAACTTTTAGAAGAGTTGTAATAAACTCTCACTTTTATTTTTCTTTTTATTTTCTATAAACTTTAATTAAAAAGAAAAGGCTTTGCTGATTTAGTCAGACTTTATCAACAAAATTTTACTTTTTCAACAAAGCCAAAAGAAAAGAAACAAGTTTTTATTGATTATTATATTCTATTAGTAATGTACCGTCAATATTAGTGACAGTATAATTTTGATTTTTCTTAAATATATCTTCAATTATATTTCTATAATCTCTACTTATAGATGGAGATATATCTATATACAGAGAGCTTTGATCACTCTGATTCCACTTAATTATACTTATATTTTTTTTAGTACTCTCTTTATCTTCTATTTTATAAATATTTATAGTATGCACTATTTCATTATTTGTTTCTGATATTTCATAAAATAAATATAAGTTTGCAATTTTCAATCCATCCCTAATATCTTCAACAATTTTCATAATATTATCAGGAATTTTATTTTGTC
>JBMFSA010000025.1:0-9987 GCA_049967795.1 Candidatus Micrarchaeia archaeon
GCAGCTATGAGAGCGAAGAGTATGCACTCATCCAATCAATTAATGCATATAATGAAACAACCAAATCATTCAATCTTGCCCAGGAGAGGCTTAATGAGTGGTTCGGCTTGTACTTTCCAGAGCTCAAAATAAATTCACCTCAAACACTGGTACAGCTCATCAATACTCTCTTTAATAATTATAGTTATGAATCAATATTGAAGATAGTGAATAATGAGAGTACAGCAAAGATCATATACGAGAAAGCAAGGAGCACCATAGGAAGGAAGGCTAACGAAGATGAGATTGAAGCTATAAAGAAATTTGCTTCATTGTCAGAATACTTTAATGAAACACTGATAGCGCTTGATAAATATATCAAAAAAGTTGCAAATTCTTTAATGCCAAATACTGTTTATATAACAGACGCGCAGATTGCAGCGGAGCTGTTGAGCAAAGCCGGCTCGCTTGAAAGGCTCGCATTAATGCCAGCAGGAACTATACAGCTTTTGGGAGCAGAGCGCGCTCTATTCAAACATATCAAATATGGGAGCAAACCACCTAAATATGGAATACTATTCAATCTATCTGATATTGGAACTGCTCCAAAAGAGCTTAAGGGGCCAATTGCAAGAGTATATGCAACAAAGATAAGCATTGCATTAAAAGCTGATTACTATACAAAGAAGTTCATAGCAAAGGAGCTTAAAGAGAATATAATTAAATCAATTGAGTACTTGAAAAAGAAGCCAAGGAAGGAAAAGAAGATTGATAATAAAAATAATTATAAAAATGATAGAAACAATAAAAATTATAATAAAGACAGAAATTATAATAACAAAAATTACAGCAAGGGTTACAACAGGAACAATAATGAAAGAAATAACAAATATAAAAACAACAAAAAATATCATATACGTTAACAATCAAATAAATTGAAGAACAAGAGAAATATTAATAAAGTTGCTTTTTTTATATAATAAAAGGTGTGTGTATGAATAAAAGTATTTTAGGGTTGGGTATATTAGTAATACTAATTATTGTAATTGGTTTCATATTCTATTGGAATGGTAGCTCTATGTCAGTGCCTCCTGCTATTTTAACAAATTCAACTTCATCAAATGCAACTTCAACAATGGCTTTAATGATTACAGATCCTCCTTTTGTGCCAATTGGAACTGAAAGCTTGATATTAAGCTATAACAAGATATCATTGCATGAAGCAGGAACATCAAATTACTATAATACAACAACAGGAGGAAGCGTAAATATGCTCTCATTGAGCAATATAACAGAGACAATAGCAATGATCAATGTGCCTAAGAATGCAAGCTTTGACAGCGTGACATTTGAAGGATTGTCTGCAAGAGCTGTAATAAACAACCAATCTTATAATATAACACTTCCCTCTTCAAATCTTACTGTTTCATTGAGCGGCAATGCAAGCGCAAGGCTCAGCAAGGCTCTGCTTGTAGATCTTTCACCTTCATTAATGCAGGTATATAATAGCAGCAATTCAACATTTGTGCTCAAGCCCCAAGCAATAGCTTCAGCATTGAGCGGGAATGAGATAAATTCAAGCATGCTTAGATTAGGAGCAAGAATAAGAATTAATCAAAGTATTATGAAAAGATTGAATGAGATGTTTCCAAATATAAGCATTACAAGCTCATCATTATCAGAATCAGGAAATACAATATCATTTTCTATAAGTATTAAGAATAATGACAATTCAAGCGTTAAAATAAAGCATATTATGCTGATAGGGTTTATGGCAGGTATAAAACTTAATAATAGTATAATTGGAATACATGATGAAAGAGGAGTATCTCCTATATCAATCATCTCAAATTCCATAAACAGCACTATTAATTCAAGTTCAATCAACAATGTTATAAGTGTAATAAGCAATGAGACAAAAATAAGCAAGTCAAATATAAGCAAAATAATATCAAATGCTACAAATATAATGAATAACTCTGGATTGTCTGAAAATGATATAGTAGACTTTGGCAGAGAATTTAGGGAGATGGGATTTGAAAATATACATTTCAACAAAAGCATAAATGAATCAATTACAGAAGCAATGCATGGTAAAGTACCGATCGAAGAGATTCAAAACATGATAAAGGATGCGAGGTTCTTCGATATAAACTTCCATGATACTCTCAACTTCATAGTTGCGCAGAATGGTTCATTAACATTACCTTTTGATCTCAACGAAGCAGAAGGGCCAAATGGTTATAATATACAAGCAGATAGTTCACATACATTCACTTTCAATGGAAATGTAAGCTTAGGAAACGGGAGGATTGCTATTAATATAATACCAAATCAAACATATTATGTAATAGTAATAGGAGAGGATGGAGCACATGCAATTGCCAATGTAACAGCAAGCTGATTTTCCATTCTTTTTCTTTTTTCTTTTTTAAATAAAAATAATTAATAAACAACCACATTTAGCTGTTATAATCTATTTATAATATTTCTAAAATATTTGCAACAGCGCCTCTAAGATTCATAGCAGCACAAATCCTTTTATAATAAAGAATGCAACTTTAATTTTTAGAGAATTGCATAAATTTCAATTGTAAATTTAATTGATCAAATTTTTTATATTTAAATTTGACTCATATATGAGACATTTTCTTATTAATTTGACTTATATATTTACAATACTTTTAATTGTAATTTATCAATAATAAAAAAATATTAATTTGAAATTATTTTGCATATACTTTATATAATGGATAATATTCTAATACTAAAATATGCAAATATATTTAAATTACTTCATACTAATAAAATATTGTGATAGATAAGGCGGGAAGCTAAGGGTTTCCTTTACCGCAAATCCCTTTAGGCGGGCCAATGCTAACAGCGTGTTAATTGGGTATAGCAAGCCTATACTAAGGTGTTGACACCCTGCCCTGGGTGGTAATCATGTATGTGAACCAGGCCAGGCCGGAAGGAGCAACCTTAAGCATATAGCAATAAGCGTGCATATTGGTTATGCTCCTAGGATACAGGGCCGAGCTGGATGTATAGCAAACTTGCTATATTCAGTTAATGCAATGTTAGCTTTCTATCACATACTTGAAAATAAGAAAAATATATAAACTTATTATAAGCATATATTGAGAATATTATAAAAAATTATAATAGGAATTATGGAATTATATTAAATAATAAAAATTAATGAAAATAATAAATAAGATTTGATAAAGAACATATTATTATATTATTATATTATTATATGCCGGGATCGCCTAGTGGTAGGAGATGCTATGCAGATCCCACTAAAGGGCGACAGCCTGCTAAGCTGTTTGGCTAGAAATAGCCTTCGCGAGTTCGAATCTCGCTCCCGGCGCCTTTTTATAATCAAAAAAAGAGAAAAATTAGAATATAATAAAAAGAAAAAGAAGAAAAAGAAGAAAAAAATTAAAAAATAATAATTGGCATTTACCTCTATTCTATAATATAATTCTATATAAAATTATACTGAAGTTATTGCAGCCTTTATTTTCTTCATTGTTTGTGTATCTATTTTTGCCATATTATGTGCTGTTTTGGCGTGTTCTTTTATTTTAGCCATTAATTCTTTATCTGTCTCTGCAGTTGCAGTAAATCCACAATCCATTCCTATATCCTTGCATGCAAATTGTTTTGGCATTTAATCACCATATTAATTTTTCATTTATACTTTAAAAAGGTTGTTTAAAAAGCAAACAATTTTAAATATAAATATTTTAAAAAAGCTTTAAAAGGTTTACTTTTTGAAAAATGTAAAAATTCATTCAGTAATACAGAAGGAGAATTTTGAGAAATAAACTCAAAATAATATAAAAGATTCATAAAAAGATTAGATTTAATAATAAAAATTAAAATTAATATCTATATTTATTTTACAATCTCTATAGCTATTATACTATATATTTTTATAATATATCGCTATATATATAAGTAATAATTATAATATCAATAAATAATTTAATAATATTATGAAAAATAATAATTATAAAAAATATAATGAAAAACTATAATAATTAAAATAAAAATTGATTATAAAAGTTAATTAAACAAAAAATAAAAATAATATAAAAAATAGAAAGATGATAAAATGAATGATGATGATTATAAAAAATTGCTTGATGCTGCATTCGAAAAACTGCCTAAATTATCAATAGATGTATCTGATTTCAAGATACCTGTTGTAGATTCAATAATGCAGGGTAATAAAACAACAATAAGAAATTTATATAGTATAGCTGATAAGGCGCGCAGAGATCCAAAAGATATTGCAAGATACTTGAGTAAGGAGTTAGGTGTTCCTGCGAGCATAGAAGATCAAAGGCTGGTATTGAATGGAAAGTTTCAATCCACGGATCTCAACAAGAAAATTGAAAAATACTTCAATACATATGTTATATGCAAAGAATGTCATAAACCGGATTCACATCTAGAGGTTGCAGGAAGAGGAATGCTTACTTTTGTATGTGAAGCATGCGGTGCAAGGTATGGTTTAAAAAGTTATTGATTTATATATAAATTACATTAAATTAATTAAATTAATTAAATTGATTAAATAAAATAAAAAATAAGATAAAAAGATTAGTGATTTTTTGCCTAAGCATAATAATAGCGTTGATGAAAGAAGGGGCGAGGTTATAGAACCTGGATTAAGGATGCCTCATGACAATGAAGTAATAGGTGTAGTTACAAAATTGGCAGGTGCAACGAGATTTGTTGTAAAATGCTCTGATGATAAGGAAAGGCTGTGCAATATACCTGGAAAGCTTAAGAGGAGCTTCTGGATCAAGGAAAAGGATGTTGTGCTTGTAAAGCCCTGGATTGTGCAGAGTGATGAGCGTGGCGATATTATATGGAGATACAGCCAGCTTGACATAAACAAGCTCAAAAGCAAAGGACTTCTAAACTTTGATTATTAATAAATAATTTAAAGCTCTGGTTCGAATAAAAAGAAAAAGCAAATATAAAATATAAATATATAGATTATAAATATTAATCAAGAATTTGTAAAATATTTAATTTTTAATGTTTATAATTTGAATTTGAATTTGAATATTTGAAAAATAATTAAAATATCAAAATATTATAATAATATTATACTTAAAATGGTGAAAATATGGACCTTATAATAGTGCCAATAATTGGTGCTCTGCTTGCATTGCTATATGCGCTTGTAAGCGCGATGTATGTAATGAAGCAGCAGGAAGGAAATAAGGATATGGTAAAAGTAGCAAAAGCGATTAAAAAAGGAGCAACAGCATTCATGAAAAGGCAGTACAAAACAGTATTCATATTCTGGCTTATATTGACAATAATATTCAGCATTGCAGCATTCTACAATCTCCTCCCAGGCCCAACTCCGATTGTATTTACAATTGGTGCATTCCTATCAGCTTTAGCTGGCTATATAGGAATGGAGATATCTATAAGGGCTAATGTAAGAACAGCAAAGGCTGCAGAGCATGGGTTGAAGCATGCTTTGAATGTTGCATTTAAAGGCGGAACAGTAACAGGAATGAGTGTTGTCGGACTTGCCCTTCTAGGCTTTACACTTGTATTCATAATATATCCAAATCCTATTCTGCTTATAGGCTTTGGCTTTGGTGCCAGCCTTGTTAGTCTATTTGCAAGAGTTGGAGGTGGAATATATACAAAAGGAGCTGATGTAGGTGCAGATCTTGTCGGCAAAAGCGAGCTCGGCCTGCCAGAGGATGACGTAAGAAATCCTGCAGTGATTGCTGATAATGTCGGCGATAATGTAGGAGACTGTGCAGGAATGGCTGCTGATTTATTTGAATCATATGTTATAACAATTCTTGCATCAATGCTTCTTGCATTTATGGAGCATCTTCCTTATAACATTATAATACTTCCTTTGATTATAGGAGGAGTAGCAATAATTGCATCAATAATAGGTTCATTCATTGTCAGAACTGATAATGCAGATAAGATATGGAATACTTTGTACAGCTCTCTCAAGCTTGCTTCAGTGCTTGCAATTCTAGGCTTCCTTGCTCTTATCTATGCAATGGGCATAACAATCTATTACTTCATACCTCTTCTTATAGGAATAATTGTAGCAGTGCTTCTAGCTGCGATAACAGGCCATTATACAAACAAGAATACAGTTGCAGTTAAAGAGATAGCAATCGCTTCAAAATCAGGAGCTGGTACAAATGTTATATATGGACTTGCAAATGGTATGAGAGCAACAATGTATCCTGTATTAGTAATAGTATTTGGTATACTCTTCTCCTATCTGTCAGCAGGTGCATTTGGGATTGCGCTTGCTTCAATGTCAATGCTTTCATTGACAGGTATTGTAGTTTCTATAGACAGCTATGGCCCTATAACAGATAATGCAGGAGGAATCGCTGAAATGAGTAAGATGCCAAAGCGCGTAAGAGATATAACAGATCCATTGGATGCTGTCGGAAATACAACAAAAGCAATAACAAAAGGATTTGCAATAGGCGCCGCTGCGCTTGCTGCATTGTCACTATTCGTTGCATTCGCAAATGCGGCAAATCTAGTATCAATAGACTTGCTGAATGTTGGCGTAATAATAGGGCTCTTTATAGGTGCAATGATACCTTATGTATTCTCAGCAATAACAATGAGGGCTGTAGGTGCAGCTGCATCAAAGATTGTTGAGGAAGTAAGAAGGCAATTCTCAACTATAAAAGGATTGATGAAGGGTACTGCAGAGCCGGATTATGCAACAACTGTTGATATAACAACAAAAGCAGCGATATCTTCATTAGCAATTCCAGCTGTCCTTGGCATAGGCGCACCTTTGCTCGTTGGCTTTATCTTAGGGCCTTTGGCATTGGGCGGAATGCTTGCAGGAGTCATTGTATCAGGGCTATCTTTAGCGCTTATGATGACAACAGGAGGAGCGGCTTGGGATAATGCAAAGAAGTATATAGAAGGAGGAAAGTTTGGAGGCAAAGGCTCAGATACACACAAAGCAGCGGTTGTAGGAGATACTGTAGGTGATCCATTCAAAGATACCGCAGGACCAGGAATAAACCCATTGATAAAAGTCATCAATATGGTGTCTTTGCTTATAGCATCAATGATAATCTACTATTCACTGCCTGTGCTATTCCATATAACAGCCTTGATCTAATTTGTTATTTTTATTTTTTTCTTTTTTGCTTTATTTTCTTTTTCTTATTTTTCTACTTAGCCTAATTTAAGATAAATTATATTTATAGACGATATCTCTATAGTAATATATAAATATCTGAAAAGCTGTATATATTATATATTAAGAAATAGAGAGTGATTTAAAGTGTCTGGGGATAGCGAATCAAATAATTCAAAAATTTTAAATAATACTAACTATCTTGTACTTAATTTATTAAGAGATAGTAATAATAGTAATAAGTATGAGTGGGATTCGACAACAACCTCTAATAAAGGGAATGTTTTAAATCTTTCTACTCATGCTGTAGACAGCAAACTAATAAATAATTTAAAAATAATTAATGAGAAAAATAAAGTCATCAATGATAATAAATTGGAACTTTTATTATCCTATAATTTGAATGATAAAATTCCTATAGAGAACATAAAAAATAGTAATCTATTATCATTATCATTATCTCATTCATTATTATATTATAATGAAAGTTTTATAACTATAAATTATTCAAGTATATGGAATAATAAGATAAGAAATAATAAGATAAATTTTAATATAAATTATACAAAACAAACAAATACAAGACAGATATGGACAATAGAGGATGAAATAAAAACTAATTTTGTTCCTACTATAATATATAAAGAAGATAAAGAAGAAGGCAGGTATATACCTACTATTGTAATAAGTGTTCCTATTAACAGAAACAGAAGCAGTAAATTAAAATTAAATAGTGCTCAAAATAAATTAGATACTGTAAAAAATAAAGTAGATGAAAAGCAAAAAGATAAATTAACAAAAATAATATCATTTAAATTTGGTGATAAAACTATCTCTATAATATTAGACTTTGTAAAGAGAAAAACAAAGAATAGAGCAAACAATGCACAATAGGAAGTTCTATATATTATAAGTTTTTAATATAAACAACAAAAAGAAGATTTGGAATTTTTCCTTATCCTAAAAAAAGGTAAGTTAATGAAATTTGAAGAGATGAATTTAAACAAAAAGCTAACAGAATCATTGAAAACAATGGGATTTGATACTGCAACAGAAGTGCAAGAAAAGGTAATACCTTATGTGCTGGAAGGCAAAAGTGTTGTAGTAAGAGCAAAGACAGGTACTGGAAAGACTGCAACATTTATAGTGCCTATAATGCAGATGCTTGAGCATTCAAGAGCAGTTGAAGCAATAGTTATAGCGCCGACAAGGGAGCTTGCTATTCAAATATCAAACTTTTCAAAGAAGCTTGGAAGGCCATTGAATTTTTATACAACAACTGTATACGGAGGCGCATCTATAAATGTGCAAGTCCAAGAACTGCGTGAAATGCCTAATATTGTGGTTGGAACGCCTGGAAGAATACTTGATTTGATAAAGAGGGGAGCGCTAAGGCTTGACAAGATAAAATATGTAGTATTGGATGAAGCTGATGTAATGCTTGACATGGGGTTTATTGATGATATAGAGGAGATAATAGCAAATATGCCTTCTGAAAAGCAGCTGATGCTCTTTTCAGCAACAATGCCTAGGGAAATAACTAAGATTGCAGAGAGGTATTTGAGAGATCCGCAGAATATACAAAGAGTGATTATAGGAAGCGAGGAAGATATAAGTGTAAGTACAATAAAGCATTATTATACTATCGTGCCTTCAAAGCTAAAGTACTCTGCACTGCTTGCATATATAAATGAATATAAGCCTAAGAAGGCAATAATATTTACGCGCACAAAGAGCGAGGCGGATACATTATATAGATTCCTGCAGAGCAATAATTATAATTCAATACTCTTGCATGGAGGTCTTACTCAAGCAATGCGTGA
Organism: Candidatus Micrarchaeia archaeon; assembly: GCA_049967795.1. GTDB lineage: Archaea > Micrarchaeota > Micrarchaeia > Micrarchaeales > Micrarchaeaceae > JAJZYD01. The sequence goes on from JBMFSA010000025.1 coordinate 8,986, forward strand.
GCGTTCATTAGGTAATTTTAGGGTTAATGCACAGTTTCTTGTTGCAACAAACATAGCTGCAAGAGGGCTTGATATAGAGGGTATAACAGACATCATAAATTTTGGTCTGCCTGAAGAGCCTAATGTTTATGTACATAGAGTAGGAAGGTCTGCAAGGATGGGAAAAGAAGGAAGGGCAATGATAATTGCAGATACATCAGAGAGGAGGGAAATATTAGGTATAGAATATTATGCACATATAAGTATAACAAACATCAATCTTAACCTGGAGCCTTTTCTTAATGTGAAGGTTCCAGCTTTTGACTACAATCATAGAAATCATTATGAAAATCAACAGTACAGAAATCAACAACATAGAAATTCAAATTATAGGCGCGATTATAATAGAAGTGGATACAGGAACTACAGAAGATCAAGCAGAAGGAATTGAGAGAATCTAATAATAAAATAACAAACAATAAATATGCTCTATATCTTAAGAATAAAAAGATAAACTATCAATATATCAGCTTGACGGAGGAAAAGCATATTATAATATTTTCAACTTTTAACTTAAATAATATAATAAAGATTGTTAATTGTATTAAATTCTGCTCTAAGCACTCTTTCAATAATTTCGCACATTTCTTCTCTATGACCAGATTCAACCAATGGTCACTTGATTATGTTGCTTTAATATAAAATATTAAAGAAAATAAAATATCAATCACTTCTTTTTAAATAATACTTTATAGCTTATACTGCTTGCAATCTGAAATAGAGCGCCTATAAAAATAGGTAGAGGCAGTGCAAGGTCCATTAAATAGCCGCTTGCACCTGAGCTCATCTGGGCAATTCTTGCGGCAATACCTTGTACGCTCGTTGCAGCACCATAATCCTCAGAGTCTATGCCTTTTACATTTATTGTAGTTCTGCTCGGGCTTCCAAAAGCCACTATAACTGCTCTAATAATATAGAATAAGCCTGCAATAAAGAGTGCTGGAGAGAGCGCCATAAAAAATA
>JBMFSA010000026.1:0-9323 GCA_049967795.1 Candidatus Micrarchaeia archaeon
TATCACCGCAATAATATTACTAGAAAGCTTTAAATATATTTTGCATTTTTATTTTCATGTTAGATGGATAACGAATAATATTTTAGGAACTATATACTACAAATTAAATAATATTATTATATTATTATATCCTGCATCATCTATTTTCAATAAATATCAAAAAGATAAAATTAAATACAACTCTGAATGATTTAAATCAATGAGAAATAGATTATAAAAAAATAAATTAATAAAATAAAAAGAAAAAATAAAAGAGTAAAATTAGCTTACTCCTGTTATATTGTATGAGCCAACTAATATACCTGGCGTCTCTTTTGGTTGGTTTGAAAGCTCAAAATCGCCAACCGCTATAAATCTTTCTCTACTCAAAGTATCCGCAACAACTCTTATTCTAATTGGCTTGCCCTGCACTGTCAAAAGGGGTATTGTTGCATTCATAAATGTTGAAGATGCGTTGATTGTATTATTCATGTTGTATGTATTATAGTGGGCGATTATTGCTGGAGTATCATTGCTGTAAAGAATTTCAACATAAAGTAAATTGTCTTCTGGGCTTATTATTTTGAAATTCAAGAAGGGCTTATTTGCATAGAACAAGCTTGATGTAAGGTTGCCTGGTGCATTGCTGATTCCGCAATTGAAGGTTGTAGCAACATATGTTCCATTATAACCTCTCCAAGGAGATCCTATATAGCATCTTATTGTGTTGTTGTTTGCCTCTGTTAAATTCAAAGGCTTTGATCCAAATCCTTTTCCAGTCAACTGCCATCCTATATAAGTACCTGTGCTGAAGTTGCCGTTGTATACAAATGGATAGATTTGTTGTTGCGTCTGGGCTGTTGTTGTATTAAACTTCATAAGTGCAATCCTGCATGAAGAAGGTGCCGGTGATGAAGTTAATGCACCCACTTTAAACATTATAAGATACTGTCCTGCAGGAAGTGTGTAATTATTATACAATGTTGGGCAGGTATAAGTTGTTGTTTCATTGATATAAACTTTTCCTGTTTTGTTCTTTAAAATTACCCTCTCATAGCTGAAGTTTGAGCTTGCAACCCACAATCCAAGATTGCCACCACTCCAATTACAAGGCTGTAATTCTGTTGCGCCAGAATTACTCTGTTTATTTGCAAAAAATATCATCAAATTATTACATGAATAAATTGAAAGTACATTTGTTGTGGTATTAGAAGGAGGTGTTTTATTGATAGTGTTGTTTGTTGGTGCGTTGCTTGATGGAGTAGTAACTGGTGATTTAAACTGTGGAAGTGCAAAATGTGTTGATATGTACCATGCAATTAATACAAGCACTATTAATACAATATAAACAATTATACCTGTTGTTTTACTAGCCATAAATACGCCTTTATATTATTATATTATTTTATTATTTAAACTTATAATATTTTAATATATATATTTTACTATAACAAACTTTTTTCATTTTATTCTTTAATTTGATTAATATAAAAAATAAAATAATAATTTTATAATATTTTATAAATAAAAACTAACTTATTTTGGCTTTTGTGAGCTCTGAACATCCTGCTTCTCTTTTTTTTGCCTTGGATTTATCGGAAGGGTGAACCAGAATGTACTACCTTTGCCAAGCTCTGATTCAAAAGATATCTTGCCTCCATGAAGCTTTACAAGGTCTTTTGCGATCGTGAGGCCAAGGCCGGTACCTGAATTCGGCTGCTGTACAAGCCCTTTCTTTGTTGCTTCATAGAACTTCTTTCTGAAGAGCTTCTTCTTATCCTCTTCGCTCACGCCTATTCCTGTATCAATTACGCTGCATTGCACAAATTTCCTGCTTTTTCTGATTATCTTAACAGTTATTGAGCCTTTATTTGTGAACTTTATTGCATTTCCTATCAAATTGACGAAAATCTGTATTAATCTATTAGGGTCTGCTGTGATCTTCGGCACATTGTAATCAACGATCCATTTGAATTCAAGCCCTTTGCTCTTTGCTGACTCCTCTAATGCTTTTATGCTAGGATTATTTGCCATATTCTGCAGATCAACCTCTTTGAGCTCAAGCTTTATCTTCTTTGATTCAAGCTTTGCCGCATCAAGCACTTGTTGTATTATAAGCATCAATCTATCCGCTTCATCTAAAGTTGTTTTAATATACTCCTTCTGCTCTTCTGTAAGGGTTCCGAATTCGCCATCATAAAGAAGCTTTGAATAGCCTTTTATATTTGTCAATGGTGTCTTGAGTTCATGTGATATATTATATATGAATTTTGACTTCAAATCAGTCTCATTTTCAAGTTTCTTTATTAAGCTCTCTTTCGATGAAAGATTTGTTGCAAGCTCGTTGATCTTTCTCTTGGTTGCAAGTTCATTTATAATTATTATATACTTTATTTCATCATTTCTATCCATTGCTCTTATTGAGTGTGTTGCAGGTATAACTGCGTTGTTTGCCCTTATATTTACAAATGTATTATCAATCTTGCCTCCATTCTTAACATAATTCAGATCTCTTCCAAGTATATCTTCCTCAACATACAGATCTTTTACTTGCATTCCATTGAGCTTTTCCCTTTTAAATCCAAGTACATTTTCTGCTGCAATGTTTGCATATCTTATTATGCCAATCTCATCTACACCCAAGACTGCTCCAGAATTTATTTCAATCAAATCATTAATATTTGACTTAATTAATAGAAGGTCACTCTCAAGCCTTGCATCTTGGAGCATTAAAATATATGAATCCTGCAATTTTTTTGATATATAATTATATTTAACTATTTTATCTTTTTGAATTTCTATAGAGCCTGAAGATTCATTTATCAAAGAATTCTTAAAAGAATCAACCTGCTCTTTCTTGACTATATTCAAAATATTATTATTTATGAGCAGATCTTTTGTATATCCAAAAAGATTTCCTGCACCTATAATATTTTTTATTGTAAAGTTACTATCTAAATATACAATGAATGTATTGTTGTTTTTGCCCAATAAATTTATAATATTATCATAATTTACAGATGCAGTTATATCATCAAATATTAATCGTACAAGGCTCTCATTTATTGGATTTACTCCTAATTTATAAACTTTGGAATTGTAGATAATTGTCTGCTGATCATACAGGTTCTTAAAATCTATTCTTAATATATCCTTCAAATTCCTTTTTTCCTTAGATTCAAGTGCAAACAAGTTTATTGCCCATTTGTTTGCCCTCACTATATTATTGTCGCTTGATACCAGCATTTGAGGGTGATTGTCTGTAAATGCTGCATCAAAATATATTGCAAGCCTTCTACTTATATTAGTTTCATTCTTATATGCTATAGATAATGCAATAATATATAATCCAGGCATCAATGATGATAGCATCTGATCATTGAACTGCTCCTCTTGTTTTGAAAGCAATAGTGCAATAAAGTTTGACTTTCCATCAAGCAGCAATGGATATACCGCACAGCTTTTGTATCCACTATTTTTATAATTTATCAATGTTGAAAAAGCAGAAAAATCGCTTAAATTATTATCAATATATGAATGCCTTGTATTAATTAAATAGTCTGCAAATGATTGATCAAATACTTTATCTAGTTCTGATTTGTCTCTGAATATAATTAATGAAGCCTTATCTATATTGAGCATATCTTCAATTATTCTTGAAGTTTCGTTGAGCATATCATCTTCACTTCCTGCTCCATTTGCAATAAGCATTGCACTCTTAATAAAAGAGTTGAACTTATCAGAATCCATATGCTCACTAATATTTACAATATATAATTTGTGTATATTATTTATATTATTATTGTATAAATTTTCTTTATATAACTACTCAAAATAAAATATTAAGGATAAGGAATTTAAGGAAGGTGATGAAAAATAAATTTTAATATATTCTATGTTTTGTATTATTTCTTTTGAAATTATATGTTTCAATCAAGTAGTTTTCTACTTCTTTCCAATTTTCCAAGTAGACAACGTTTTTATGCTCTTTTAATAGTTCTCCAATATTATTTTTGTTCCAAGGTTGTGATAATAGAATGAGGGTTTTGTCGCTCGGTATTATAGATACTAATTCACTGCAATCATCTATATGGATTTGTGCAATGTGTTCTGCTTTTTTGCATTGTTTATCTAAATGTATTAATTTGTCATATACAATATCATTACAAGCAAGCCATTCTTTTATTTTGTCATCTTCAGCGATTGTTGCCGTAACTATATATATTTCATAATAATTATGTAAATTTTTTAGTATTTCTGGTATCTTATTGTATTCTAATTTTATATTTGAAGGATCCATCCAAGCTTTTTTCATATATTCATTTATTTGTTCATAACTGATATCTTTATATGGTGTTGTTTTCTTCAAATCGTACGCTGTGATATCTTCTTTTCTTATAATTTTTATATTATTATTCTTCAAATCTTCAGAACGAAGTTCATTAACTCTACTCATTATGTCTGCCAAAGTCCCATCTAAATCTACGCTGATGGAAGGCTTTATTTCATTATTTATTTCATTATTTATTTCATTATTTTCAAGTGTAATAAAATCACCACAATTAATATATTGGTCTGTAAATATTTTTATATTTTAATTTAAATTTATTATTTTTAATATATTAATACATAAAATATTTACCTCCTTTTCATATATAAATTTTATTTTTTTTATATTGCAATGGCTACATGTTTCACAGATGCCTAAATTTTGTTAGACAAGTATAAATGTAGAAGTAATATTTTTAAATATACTATCTTATCTTTATTTGATTGAAATGGGAAAGAAATTATTAATTAAAAAAGCAATACACGACTTCGAGCTAGCCAACAAATACAAAGCAGCAAAGAACTATATAGTAGCTTCAGTCCTTTATAGGAAGGCTACAGAAAAAGTTCTAGAAGCATTGTCAAAGAGGCATATAAAGAAGGCAGCATTAGGAATAGATAATATCGAGTATTTGACATTGAAAGCAAAAATACCAAAAGATATATCATATGAACTCATAGAAATCCCAAGGGAGGATGAAGAAATATTGAAAGAAGAACAGCTTGAAGAATTTGATGAGAACGAAAATACACATCTTGCAAAACATGAAGAATATGAGAATACAATAGAAATGTATGAAATAACAAGAAGGTTGATCGATTACGCAAGCTCAATATCAGGAATATAATTGTAAAATCAGCAAAGCTCGTGTTTATAACTAGACTTGTCTATCAAAAATTTTCTAATTTTGATAAAAATAATAAAAATAATTAATATTATTTTATTATTAGTATTAGTTTGTATGTTTATGTTTTTTATTTATGTCTGCAATTTATTTTATAAGAATAAATTAAAATAAATATTTATATAGTCAAAATAAAATTATAAATAAAAAGATTATAAGAGTGGTATAAAAGAAAAAAGAAAAAATAAAAAAAATAAAAAAACAAAAAAATGATATAAAAATGAAGTGTAGATATGGCTGGAAACAAAGGCGCGGATATATTTGATATATTCATCAAGAAGTACAAAGATTATACTGAAATACAGAAAGCTTCAATAGAACCAATAGGCAAAGGCTTAAATTGTATTATAACAGCACCTACAGGCTCAGGGAAGACAGAGGCTGTTATGTTACCTCTTCTCAATAGGCTTGCGAATGAATGGCGCAGTCTTGGCGGAATAAACATCATCTATATAACACCATTGCGCGCCCTTAATAGAGATATGATAAAAAGAATAGAATGGCTCTGCCACGAGCTTGATATAAGTGTTGCAGTAAGGCATGGAGATACAACGCCCAGCGAGCGTGCAAAACAAGTGAGGAATGCGCCTAATGTCTTGATTACAACTCCAGAAACACTTCAAAGTATATTGCCAACAAAAAGCTTTCATAATATGTTGAAGAATGTCAAAGCTGTTGTAGTTGATGAAATACACGAACTCTACTCATCAAAGAGAGGCGCCCAGCTCTCAATTGCTCTTGAAAGGCTCAGTGAACTCTCAAAATTTCAGCGAATAGGAATCAGCGCAACTGTAGGCGATCCTGAATCAATTAAAAGATTCCTGTGCAATGAGGCTGAATGCAAAATCATATCTGTTTCTATGAGCAAGGATATAAAACTCAGTGTTGAAAGTCCAAAGCGACCTATAAATGAGGCAAAGATGAATGAGCTTAAAGATAGGTTTGGGTTGGATGATAGCGCACTTGCAAGGCTTGAGCTCATTGCTTCATATATCAAAGCATCAAATTCAACCCTTATATTTGCAAACACAAGGCAGATTGTAGAAGCGTTGGGGAGCAGGCTTCTTTATATGAATTCTTTGTATAATTTTGGCGGCATAGGCGTCCATCACAGCTCACTTGATAAAGAAGACAGGATTGAGCTTGAAAATAAATTCAAAGAAGGTAAGATAAGAAGCATCATTGCAACGAGCTCACTTGAACTTGGCATTGATATAGGGAATATTGATTTAGTGATACAGTATGGATCACCAAGGCAGTCAATAAGGCTGATACAGAGGGTTGGCAGGAGCGGACATTCAATAGCAAAGATACCTAAAGGTATTGTAATTGCACCTTCAATAATTGATGTTATTGAATCAATTGCGATATTTGAGAATATAAATAATCATATTATGGAGAAATTTCCAATGCAAATTAATGCACTCGATGTTCTTGCAAATCAAATATGTGGAATAGTGCTTGACAAAGGTGATTGCAGCATAGATGAAGCATATTCAATTATAAAAAGGTCAGCACTATACAACACTCTAAGCATCGATGATTTTAAAGATTTGATTGGATTTATGTATAAACAGCGCTTAATCCTATATAATAATAATTCAATCTCTCCTGCGCCTGCAACAAAGATGTACTATTATGAGCATCTGAGTGTTATACCAGATTCAAAGCGTTATGAAGTTAGAAATATAATTGATAACAAGAGAATATCAAGCCTTGATGAAAGATTTGTTGCAAGTGAAATTAATGAAGGCAGCACATTTATAACAAAAGGCCTGCCTTGGAAAGTTATAAGCATTGATGAGCATACAATATCTGTTGAGCCGAGCACAGATCTTGAGGCGGCAATTCCTGATTGGGTAGGTGAGGATATACCAGTTTCAAAAGAGGTTTCTGAAAGAGTATCAAGGATATTTAAGGAAGGGTTTAATCAAAATTATACAAAGAAGGAATTGAATGATGCACTCAATGCATTTATATTAAATCAAAAAAAGATATTTCCTGCTCATATAAGAACAATTGAAGTTCTTGAGAATGCTTGTATAATTCATACCTGGCTTGGAACACTTGCAAATGAAGCGCTTGCAAGGCTCATAAGTTTTCTAATAGCGAGCAGATTCGGCAATAGCGTCAATATAAAAGTATCTCCATATTCTATATTTATAGAAGCAAATTATAAAGATGTTGAATACAGCATCAATGCTCTCAAAGAAATTGATATAAGCAAGCTCCTTCCAGAGGCAGTTGCAAATACAGAAATATTTCGCTATAAATTCATAACAGTTGCAAAGCTTTTCGGAATAATAAGCAAGGATGCTACAATTTCGAAGAATACATCAAACAAGCTCATCAATTTCTTCAAGGATTCCGCTGTATACAAGGAAGCAATGCGTGAGCTCATAAACAACTATTTTGATATCAATCCAATAAAGGAGCTTATAGAGGATATAAAAGCAAATAGATTGAAAGTATTATACCTAGAAGCGCCATCTCCTCTTTCAAGAGCAATACTTGAATCTGCCTATTATACAAAGGAGCTTATAATGCCTATTCTACCAAGCAGCGCCATTCTCAAATCATTTACAGATTCACTGCTTTCAAAGAAAGCCAAGCTCATATGTACATACTGTGGATTTGTGTTTACGCGTAAGCTTTCAGAGATAAAGGATATGAATGAGATAAAATGTGCAAGCTGTGGAAGTACGATGATTGCTATATATGATGATAAGTTTAGCTCTATAATAAAGAAAAGAAAGGTAAGTGCATTGACAAACAAAGAGAAGGAAATTGAAGAGGAGATGATGAAGATTGCAAGCTTGATTCAAGCATATAGTGGAAGAGCAGTTGTTGCACTATCTACATATGGCGTTGGCCCAGCTTCAAGCGGTAGAATATTAATGATGTTGCGAAGAGATGAAAATCTTTTCTTCCTTGATCTGCTTGATGCACAGCGCCAGTTCATTAAAAATAAGAAGTACTGGTCCATACACTGATTATTTGCAGTTTATTTTAAAAAAAATAAATAAAAAGAGAAAAATAAAAAGAAAAAAAATAAAAGTAAAGTCTTACATTTTTATGTTCTGCTTGATGAAATCTGTCAAGAAAGGCATTGGAACATCAGTTCCTGTATATGCTTTATAGCCTATATACAATCCATAAAGCCACATCAATAGGGATATGAGATTCGGTATAACAAGCAGAAAATAATTGTATAATATTATTACATCAATGATTGAGACAATTATAATTATTATTATACCATATATAATTGACTGTATTGCATGAAATTTGACTCTTTTATCTTTTTCTCCATATATAATGTAAGCAATGATCCCTCCAATTATCAGTACAAAGTAAGATAATAGAAACATTAATTTTGGATCAATCTGTACAGATTGAGAGGTTGGCTGAGCCTGAGCTCCTCCACTTGCTTGATTTGTTTGGGTATTTGTTGCATCTGCCATATTCACACCTTTTAATTCTTTAATTATATATCAATAAAAAATAAATAGATTTGCTTATTTAATTTTTATTTTTGTATTCTTATTCTTATATTCTTTTATGGTGTGGTATAATCATTCTCCCAAAAAGATGTGAATACAACATTGTTAGGTACTCCATTTTGATTATTTCCACTATAATCTTTGGCGTTGCCGTTGAGAGGCCACCAGCCTGTTATGTTTTGTAGGTCAATAGGTGCACCACCTATACCTTCTTGGTAGAGGGCTTGGATTTCGTTTGCTGATAAAGAGGTGTTATAAAATTGTATGTTTGCTAATAAACCATTATAGTCATAGCCGCAACAATGAGGTCCTCCAGTACCTGTGCCTCCAATTGAAACATAAGTGCCAATTCCAACTAAATTTGATGCACCTATAGTATTTGCAAATATTTGCTGCCCATCTAAATAATATACAACGCCTTTTGTGTTTGAACCCGTCAATGCAAAAAAGTGCCATGATTGTGTATTAGGTAAAGAAAAGCCATACCAATCACCTCCATTAATACATGCAGCATAGTATGGAGCAATAGTATTAGTGCTGATAGACACTTGCTGCGCCCACTCATCAGTAAATGCTAAACCAGTACCGCCGTATGATAAAGTAGACG
>JBMFSA010000027.1:0-9252 GCA_049967795.1 Candidatus Micrarchaeia archaeon
GGAATAATAATAATGAATGAAATGAACTAAAATAAATAATAAAATCTATAAAAATTTATTATTATAATATTTTTTAAAATTCTTTTTATATTATTGCTACTGTTTTTGCAAATAATAATAAAAATTATATGATGTAATATTTTATTTATTCTTTTCACTTATTATTTTTCTATTGAAAATACTTTCTTTATTTTTAAATAATAATTTTTTAATGAAATTTCTGATCATCTTTAAAATATGTATTACAAAATGCTTAGCAAAAAGCCTACAAATTTATTTGTGGGAGGATGTCAGTTATGAATAAAGCGAATATTGTAGTTAAATTAATAAATATTGAAATTAGAATTAATTTAAATAAATCATTATAGTAAATATTAATTAGTTGAGTCGATGAAAGAACTTTATTTTCTTAAGATAGGTGGAAGTATAATAACAGACCTTTCAAAACCTTATACCGCAAAAACAGAGGTAATGCGAAGAATTATTAATGAGATAAAAGAGGCGAAGAATAAGGAAGGTTTTGACATAATTTTAGGTCACGGCTCCGGATCTTTTGCACATATACCTGCAAAAGAATACAATGTATCTGCGGGTCTTATAAATGAAAATAGCAAAAAAGGATCAACATTGACTTATCTTGCTGCAAAAGAATTGAATAATATTATACTCAAAGAAGCAATAAATCTTGGAATTGATATGTTTCCCTTTTCCCCAAGCAGCTTTGGAGTTGCAGAAGACAGCATACTTAACGAAGGGTTTGTTTCTAATATTAAAACTGCGCTTGAAAGAGGTTTCATACCAATTACATATGGAGATGTGGTTATTGACAAAAAGAAAGGGGTTGCTATAGTATCAACAGAGATGGTGTTTAGATTTCTAGCTATTCATATGAAGCCGAAAAAGGTATTTCTTGCAACAGATGTTGATGGTGTTTTTGACAAAGATCCTGAGAAGAACAGCGATGCCAAGCTTGTCAAAGTTATTGATAAAAGCAATATAAATAAAATGATGGAAACAGCAAATTCATCATCAAAAAGAATAGATGTTACTGGGGGAATGAAAAATAAAGTCCAGTATCTTTATGAAATATCAGAGAAGACAGGCGCAGAATGCTACATATTCAATGGAACAAAAGAAAATGCGATAAAAGATATGCTCTCTGGAAGATTGGATAAATACACATTAGTAAAAGCCTAATTTTATTAATTTATTAATAATTTTTGGTATTTTCCTATTTCTATTGTTTATATTTTTCTTCTATAATTTCAATATTATTTAAATCTTCTAATTTTCTAACATCTCTTCCATCTATCATTGCTTTTATGAAGAAGATTATTGCTTATCTTATTATATTTTTTATTATATCTTTCATTATATTTTTCATTATATAATTAAATAAGTAAATAAGAATATTGTAAATTTATTTTAAAAAATTATGAAAGTATTTAAATATCTGAAAAATAGATAAATAATTATTCTTAAAGTGAAATTATGATATTCTCAAAAGTTAAAGAAACAAAATTTCTTAGCTTTTATGGAAAGCTTAAATATTATAAAGAATGTACTGCAAACGATTCAGAGCACTTCATAAAAGTATGGCTAGAAGGTAGTAGTCACGAAATAAATATTTTTTTCAACGATAAAAATGTAAAGGAAAACATCAAAGCATTAAAGTTTGTTAAAGAATTGTTTGACAAAATTATTGAAGAGCATTTAAGCGTTAATATAAATGCGTTGAAAATTGTTGAAGGTGCTCAAAATTATTATAACTGCTATCTTTCAAGAAAAACATATGGAGATAAAATAAATATAAAATTTAATAATGATTATAAATTAGTAAATTATGGTCCTTTTGGGCAGTTGCTTGTATATGGCAAAAATGATGAGCAATCCGAAAATAAATTTACACTATTTATACCACTTATAAAAAATCCTTCTGAATTCGAGAATTGGTGTAATAAAACAATAAATAGTATTTATAGTACTACATTAGATTCAGTCAATGATGTTGAGAATCAGTAAAAAAGGCACACTTCCAATAATCGCTAATAATAGTAAAATATAAAAAGGAATATACTAAATATATTAAAAATATAGATAGTAGAATATAATAGAGAGAGAACAGACTCTATACTCTATAATCTCTATAGGCAATGCTTGACAATGCTTAATATTCATTATGTCTATAATATTATAATATGGAATATCATTCAACAGGGTAAGTTCAAATAATAATATAGTTTGTGATTAATAAATAACAATTATAGAATGTAAACAAAATATAAACAAAAACAGCAACAATAAAAAATATAATATTGCCTAATAAATAGAAATTGAAACTAAGTGCTGCTATATCTATAAATTTAATAATGTTTTTATTAAAATATAAGAGAGAATATTATTATCTGAAATTGTAAAAATATAAATAAATATAAATATTTTAATTAATAATTATCTTAATCAAATAATCAATACAAATTTGCAAATACATTAAAGATATAATACTTAATAATACAAAAGGGAAATATTAAATAAATAAATAAAAAAATAAAAAATAAATATTAAATTAGAGTGTTTTTATGAGACATGGTTCATTACAATATTGGCCACATAAGAGAGCTAAAAGACGCCTGCCAAGGATTAGAAATAATCCTGAATTAAAAGAGGCAGTGCTCAGCAACATTATTGCTTATAAAGTTGGCACTACTCATCTTACAATGATAGATGATACAACATCGCCATCAAAAGGTCTTGAAGTTGCAGTTCCATGCACTGTTGTAGAAGTGCCGAAGATTGAAGTATATGGGATACGCTTTTATGCAAATGATAAGATTACTTCATATAAAGAAACTGCTACAGAGTATTATGACAAGGCAATCGCTCAAAAGCTCAATATAAAAAAGCTCAAGAACGATGAAAATGCATTGAGCTCAATCAAGGACAAGCTCAAAGAATTCTCTGATCTATCATTGCTGCTTGTCGCTTATCCAAAAGATGTTATTGAACAGCACCATCCTGTAAGATTTGAAGCTTCTATCGGTGGCTCAACGCTCGAAGAGAAGTTCAACAATGCTATGAAGCTTCTCGGCAAAGAGCTCAAGCCTTCTGACATCTTTAAATCAGGAGAGTATGTTGATGTTTCTTCAGTATCAAAGGGGAAAGGATGGGCCGGCGTGATAAAAAGATTTGGAGTAAAGAGAAACTTCCACAAAGCAACAGGAAAGATAAGGCACGGCGGACCTCTTGGTTCATTTGGAGATGCAAGAGTGACCTATACAATACCAAGGGCAGGACAGCTTGGCTTCAATTATAGAACAGAGCACAATAAAAGAATATTGAAGATAGGAAGCAGCAGCGAAGTAAATCAGATAAACAAGGAAGGAGGATTTATGAATTATGGATTAGTGAAGAACAACTTTATAATAATAAAAGGATCAATACCAGGTCCTGCGAAGAGGCTTGTAAGAATAAGGAAATCAATAAGAGAGAGGAATGCAAGTGGTATAAAAGAGCCGCAGATAAAATATATAGCAAAGTAAAATAAAATAAAATTTAAAATATGATAAAATAAGAAATAATTAAAATGTAAAATAAAAATAAAAAAATATTAATATAAAAAATAAAATTAAGAGTATAAAGTGATTTTGATGGTTTCTACAAATGCAGATGTTTTTGATGTTAATGGTTCAGTAAAAGAAAGCATATCACTGCCTGAATCTTTCAAGGAAAGGGTCAGAAATGATCTTATAAGAAGAGCAGTGATTGCAGAAGAGACTCTTACAAAGCAGCCACAAGGCCATTCTCTGCTTGCAGGAATGAACACAACTGCTCGATACTATGGGGCTATGGATGAATATAGAGCTGGAAGGCATAGAGGAATTGCAATAAGGCCAAGGCAGAAGCTTGGAGGAGGCAGACAGGGAGATGTAAGAAGAATACCTTCAGCAGTTAAAGGTAGAAGAGCGCACCCACATAGAATAGAAAAGACTATTATAGAAATAATTAATGCTAAAGAGTACAGAAAAGCAATAAAGAGTTCAATAGCGGCTACCGCTGATATAAAATATGTAAAAGAAAGGAATATATATGAGGGAAAGCTCCCTATCATTATATCAAATGATATTGAATCAATCAAAAATACAAAGGATGTTTTGAAATTGTTAAAGAAATTTGGCATTGAGAAAGATCTTGAAAAGAGCAAGAAGCCCGAGTTAAGAAAAGGATTGAGAAGATTGGCAAAGCTAAGGCATTTCAGAAAGTCAGTGCTCATTGTTGTCAATGATGACAAAGGTATAGTAAAGGCAGCAAGGAATATACCTGGCGTTGATGTATGCAAAGTTGATTCTATAAGGGCAAAGCTCTTGGCTCCTGGCGGCGTTCCCGGAAGGCTCACAATATGGAGCAAGGATGCTATAAAGAATCTTGATGAAAAGATTGGTAAATTATCATTTTTAAGAGGTGTATAAAATGGCAGTATTGATGTATCCACTTTCAACTGAAAAAGCAATCTCTTTGATTGACAAGGAAAATGTTATTGTTTATGTTACTGATATGAGGGCAACAAAGCCAGAGATAAGAAAGGAGTTTGAAAGTATGTTCAACGTAAAAGTAAAAGATATAAGAATAGTTAATACTGCTACAAATACAAAGAAAGCATATATCAAAATAGCAAAAGGCTATAAGGCAACAGATGTTGCAACAAAGTTGAAGCTTATATAATTTAATATAAAAAATAAAAAATGCAAACAAGACTAAAAGATATAAATTTATATATTTAATTATTAGAATATAAACACATTAAATATTAAAATTAAAATAATAAAAAAATAAAGTAAAAAAGAATAAATATTAAAATTATTAAATAAAATTAAAAAAATTATAATATAAGGTGCAAAAATGGGAAAGAAACTCAAGCAGCAGAGACGTGGCAAAGGTTCGCCAGCATATAAGAAAGCACCAGGAACATTTGACATCTCTGTAAGCTATACACCAAAACAAGACAAAGAGATAATTGGAGAGGTAGTTGATATTATACACCATACAGGGCACACTGCACCATTGATAGAGCTCAGCTATGAAGATATGTCAAAGAGCTATCTTTTAGCCCCTGAAGGAATTAAGAAGGGCGATAAAGTAGCAATCAATACAACCACTTATGGACTTGGAAATGTTATAAAACTTAAAAATATACCTGAAGGAATACCTATATATAATATTGAATCAAAGCCTGGCGATGGCGGAAAGTTCGTAAGGGCTGCAGGAAGCTCTGCTTATATAATATCACATACTGATAATAAAACAACAATAATTATGCCTTCAAAGCAGCAGGTTTCACTTAGTAGCGAATGCAGAGCACAACTTGGAGTTGTTGCAGGAGGGGGAATGAGTGATCAGCCTATAATGAAGGCGGGAAAGAACCATTACATAATGCATGCTATTAACAAATTATGGCCTACATATAGAGGTGTCAAGCTCAATCCTGTTGATCATCCTTTTGGAGGAAAGCAGCATCATAAGGGTAAGAGCAGCATGACATCAAGAAATGCACCACCTGGAAGAAAGGTTGGACATATAGCCGCAAGGCGTGTAGGAAGGAAGAAGAGAGGATAAAATAATGGTGTTAATATATGGTAGAAAGAATTGCTTATAGAGGGAAGAATTATCAAGAAGTGCAGTCAATGAGCACTGAAGAGTATATAAAGCTGGTAAAATCAAGGCAGAGGAGAAGCATAAAGAGGAATTCACTGCTTTTCAGGAAGCTTAATGAAAAGATCGAGAAGATCAAAGCAAGCAAGAAGGACAAGATTATAAAGACGCACGCAAGAGAGGCGGTTATAATGCCTAGCTGGATTGGATTGAAGTTTGGCGTTTATAATGGCAAAGAGTTCCAGACAATAGAGATAACACCTCTTATGGTTGGACACAGATTGGGTGAATTTGCATATACAACAAAGGCAGTGCAGCATTCTGCGCCTGGAATAAGAGCAACAAAAGGAAGCAAGTTCCTTGCTGTAAAGTGATAATATGGATACTAAATATTCTTTTAACCAGAAATATAATGATGTAATATTTGCGAGTATGAAAGATATAAATGCAAATAGGAAGGATTTGATTGCAGTATGCGATTCAATAAGATACAAGAAGGTTCCAATTGCAATAAATATACTTGATTCTGTAATAGAGGACAACAAACCTATACTATACAAGAAATACAACAAGTATATGGGTGCAAGGCATGAGCTTGGCGGCAAGAAGGGAAGGACTCCTATAAAATGTGCAAAGATTGTGAAGAAAGTGCTTGTAAATGCAGTTGCAAATGCAGAGAATAAGAGTTATGATCCAGAGCAGATGTACGTTGTACATGCTGCGGCAAACAAGACCCTTATTGCAAAGAGGGGACCTCCAAAAGGTGCGCTGTTCGCAGGAGGCGCCAATCCAAGGCCGAGAAGCTCTGACATTGAATTTACAAAAGTTGAGATAGGGCTTTCTATGCTTGACAATAAATCCCTTAATCCTTCAACCGTTTCAAAGATTAAGTTTGTAAATAAACAAGCAGAGATTGAAGAGAAGAGAAGGCTTGGAATGAAGGGAGTAAAGGAGATAAAGAAGAAAGAAGAAAAGAAAAAGAAGAATATTATAGAAAAGGTTGAGAAGGCAGCAATCGAGGAGAAGAAGCAGGAGCTTCCTTCAAAGGAAAGTAATGAAACATCAATAGAAAAGAAGAATGAAAAGGCTGAAATTCAAGAAATGAAGGGCAATAATAATAATAATAATAAAAAGAGCAATGCTAATAAAAATAGTAAGAATGATTCAAATTCAAAGCAGACATCTACTAAAGCTGATGCAGAGCAGAAGAATAATAGTGATGCGCCAAAAGGCGATAAGGTGAATAAATGACAATTGAAAGAAAATTTATTGAGAGTGCGATTGTTAAAAGAAATATTTCAAAATATCTTGAAAAGGAGCTCATAAAGGCAGGATTTGCAAGAGTAGAGGTTCAGCATACTCCTATTTTGACAAGAATTACAATATATGTGCTCAATCCAGGAAGGGCGATAGGCAGATCAGGAAGCACTATTAATACCCTAACAGAGACAATACATAAGATGTTCAAAGTGGAGAATCCTCAAATCAATATAGTGCAGGTTGAGAATAAGATGCTTGAGCCTCTTATAGTTGCAAGAGACATTGCAGAAAAGCTTGAGCGTGGCTTGAATGCAAGGAAGATTATACAAAGTACATTAAGGTATATAATGGAGAACGGCGCGCTTGGTGCAGAGATAATAACAACAGGCAAGCTTGCGGCAAAGGGAGCAAAGGCAAAGCAGATAAAGAAAAGCGTTGGATACATTCCAAAAGCAGGGAATGTTGTCGAGCTTGTAAAAGAGGCGCATACAACTGCATATCCAAAATATGGTGCAATAGGTGTAAAGGTAAGGATAGTGCCACCAGGAACAGTATTCCCTGACAGAGATATAAAGTCAATAGAGATTCCAAAAGCAATCCTTAACGCATAATATTATATAAAAAATACAATGAATTAAATTTTATTTTTTATTCTCTATTTTTTAATTATTATAAAAGAAGAATATTATAAAAAAAGAATATTTTTCATATAAATTATTATTTTTTTAGAAGGCCGCGTGGTTCTTTTATATTGTTCTTTTGTTTTAGTAGTTCGTTTATTATATCTTCATAATCTGCCAAGAATCTATTTATCTTATTTCCCTTCTTTACACTTTTTCCGCTTTCAGCCTCTTTTAAAATTTCCCCTAATAATTCTAAATTATTTTTTATAAATAGACCTAACTTGCCATTCCAATATGTATCAAGTAGTCTTTTAACATCTTCTTGGTCTTTTTCTCTATCTGAATCATACTTCATCAATAGCAATATAGCAGGGCTTACTATTTTTATTTGAAAATTTTTAATATTTAAATTTTCATTTTTTTCATCTACTTTATATTTTTTTATATTTTCAATACTGATACCATTCACCGAATGTGAATAATATAAATCAATATCTATATCTCCATAGCTCAAACCTTTCAAACTTCCATCATCATTCCATTTAGGTATAAAACCTTCTTTTATTAATTTAGAAGCAGTACTATTTTCATCACTACAATCTTTTTCTCTAATATTTGATAATTTCTCTTCTGATACAACTAAATCAATGTCTTTAGTTGGTCTGCGGTTTTTACTGCATAAAAAGCTTATAGCCTTGCCTCCTATAACAACTGGCTGTTCTCCTAATACCTCTACCAGTTTTGTATAAATTTCTTTAAATTGACCTAACTTTACATCTTTCTCAATTTTTTCCATGGTTTATTATTCTGAACAATATGATATTTAAGCTTTTTGCTAAAAAATACATATTGATATCATGAAAAAGATATGCTACAAAAGCAGGGTATTTTCAGTTGCTGAAGAAGATGTCAAAATAAAAGGCAATAACATAAAATTTACCAGATTAATAGAGAATAATGTAGTTGTTATACTAGCATTCATAAACGATAAAATTATTTTAGAAAGGCAATATAGACCTGCCCTGTCTGACTATATTTATGAACTTCCTGCAGGGCATATTGAAAAAGGCGAAGATCCAAAAGCAGCAGTAAAGAGAGAATTAAAAGAAGAAACAGGATATACTGCAAAAACCATTAAATTTATGTTTGAATCTTATCCTATGATAGGTATAAGTGATGTTAGGTCTAAATATTATATTGTTGAAGACTTGACTCCTGGTAATACTAATTTAGAAATAAATGAGGATATAGAAATAAAATTAGTATCAATAGATGATGTGTTAAAAATGATCAAAAATCATAAAATAAAAGACCAGAAAACAATACTTGCGATTTTGTTCTATAAATATTTATATAAAGATAATAATTGAAAAATAAATAGTAATTTTATAATTAATTTATATATCTTGAAAAAGTAAAAAGAAGTTTATAAAAATTATATATTTTAAATTGTAAATTAATATTTTTTAGATTTCTATAAAATAAATTTTTATATTTAATATGTTTTCTAATAAATATTAATATTAAATATCAATATTTTAGTAATGATATAAGCTATTCTGTTGCCTGCTTTAATTTATCAATAACTTCTTTCCAGTTTGGTCTATTTTGCACAGGTATATAAGCATTTGCAATCTTTGGTACATCAATATTAAGAAGTGCATTTTTAAACTTTGTTTTGTTTGTTATTCTAAATTTTGGTGTATACAATTCGTGCATCCAA
>JBMFSA010000028.1:0-8973 GCA_049967795.1 Candidatus Micrarchaeia archaeon
TTGCTTCTTCTATGCAAAGGAAGGCGAGCCGATATATGAACCAAGCGTTGATGAGCTCGAGAAGCTGTTTTTAAACTTGAGGTCTGCCAAGCCGATACCTCCAAATGCACTTCAGCTTACAGGTGGAGAGCCTACAATGCATCCACAGGTCGTTGAGGTTATAAGGAGAGCAAAGAAAGCAGGCTTCGATCAAATCCAGCTCAATACAACTGGAATAAATCTCGGCTTGAATCCCCAGCTAGCGATGGATATAAAGCAAGCGGGATGCGGTACTCTATATATGAGCTGTGACGGCGTCAGCGCTAGAACAAATCCAAAGAACTATTGGGAGGTTCCGCTTGCACTTGAATCCTCAAGGAAGGCAAAGATAGGAATTGTGCTCGTACCTACTGTAATAAGGGGCGTTAATGATCATGAGCTCGGTGCTCTAATAAATTTTGGTCTTAACAATCTTGATGTGATAAGGGCTGTAAACTTCCAACCTGTTTCATTGGTCGGAAGAATGCCAAAGAGAGATAGAGAGATGCAGAGGATAACAATACCTGGCGCAATAAAGAAAATAGAAGAGCAGACAAATGGGTTAATTAGAAAAGAACATTGGTTCAGTGTTCCTTATACTGGAGGTATAACAAAGTTCCTTGAAGCTTTGAGTGGTAATTTCCAGTATGATATGTCTATACACTTTGCATGCGGTGCTGGAACTTATCTGATATTGGATGATGACAAAAAAATTATACCTATTACAGAATTCCTAGATGCTGAAGGCCTTATAAATCATCTGCAAGAGGCTGTCAATGAAATGGAGGGTAAGAACAAGTTTACAAGGAAGATGATTGGGGTAAAGGCTGTAATGTCAATACCTAAATTCATAGACAAGAGCAAGCAGCCAAAATCTTTTAATCTTGTCAAAATGCTTACAAATATAATGCTAAAAAGAAACTTTGATTCATTGGGTGCGTTCCACAACAAAACATTATTCCTTGGAATGATGCACTTCCAAGATGAATACACTTATGATATTAATAGAGTAGAGAAATGTGATATACACTATGCAATGCCTGACGGAGAAGTTTTGCCTTTCTGTACATTCAACGTATTTCCAGAAGTATATAGAGACAAAATACAGAAGCAGTATAGTATACCAGCAGAAGAGTGGAAGGAGGCACATCCTGATTGGAGCTATAAGGCAGACAAATATATAAGAAACGTAAAAGAGCTTGAGCAGAGGCCTGAATTCATCAAGACATATCATAATATGATTGATTATTTTGCACTTCCAATAAATACAGGAAAACATGTTGCCAACTTTCCAAACATTAAAGAAGAAAATAAAATAAAAGAGGAGGTTGCAAGCTCCAAATGATTATTTTAATTTTACTATTTAAAAAAATAAAAAATATTTAAAATATTAATTATTGATTATTTGGTGATTATGTGAGCACTGGAGTTCAAACCGAAGAGATTAAAAATAAAGATATACCTAAAGGATATGTTGAAGAAGAGGGTAAATTGTATAAGATGCCTTATAGAATGATAAAAAGAATAACCTTCAACAATGTTGATCAAAAAGATCTAAAAGATCTAGCGCATTCTGCAAGATTGCAGTATCGTTTGCTTAATTTGGATGCAATTATAAAAGCAAAGGTAAATTTTGTAAAGAAACAAATACAAATAATATATAATAATCCAGAAGCTGAAAACAACAAGGCAAAAATCAGCAGGGAGGAATTGATAAAGTTTCTTGAAAAAGAAGGTATACATATAAATGAAAAGGATATTGTTGAAGAAGATTTTGATTATTATAAAAGTTTTTATTCAACAACATTCTTCCCAAAAACAATAAGGAATGCAGTTCCTTATGGATGGAGCAAATCAGAATATGAAAAGATTAAAAAAAGTATTGAAGCCAAAGCTAAAAAAGGAAAATAAATTTGTTTTTATTTATTTTTTATCTTATTTATCTTATTTTAAGATATATATAAATTATAAATAAGATTATGAATAATGCTATAAGTACATACAAATAAATACCAAGATAATTATATATACTAACGAAGAAATTAATTACTTCGTCTTGAAGGCTGTCTGTTACTACATATACAAGAGTGAATGTTGAAAGGGGCTCATTTTCATACCAAGATATCTGTGTAACATTTCTATAGTTGTTAGCATTGCCTAAAGAAGGAGAGTCTGGAAGTGGATATACTGAAATAATTTGGGAGTTTTTTGGTAGTATTATAGTTAAAGTTGTATTTGGACCTAAAACAACACCACTTTCTGCTGATTCAAAATTGAATACATTTTTATTGAAGGTATATTCATATCTTCTAGGCCCTATTGCTTTTACTGTTGTGACATTAGATACATAATAATTCATTCTTATATATGCAATCTTACCATTGTTTGTACTTATTAAAGGTCCTGGAAGGAAATTGAAATCATATATACTTCCTTTCGGATTCATTATGTGTTGTGTTAATATAGGACCAATCATATTCCTCCAATTGCTGATTGTTAGATTTAGTGCGAGCCTGCTTGCGGTATATTGTGCAGCAGATACATTGCTTACAGCAACTTTAAGAACTTCTGTAACATATGCGCTTGTATTTGTATTTAATGTTACTGTTGTATTGAGGGATAAGACTGTATAGGAAGCATTAGCATTTGCAAATATTAGCATTGTAAGAAACAATAAAGATATTATATATAAAGCTTTCAATACAGCACCTTCAAATATATTGTGTATATTATATTATAATAATATTATTGTGTATATTATAATAATATTAATATTTCTTTTACCTTTTATTTTTTTCTTTTATCAAAACAACTTTTATTTTTTATATTTTTTATTAATTTTATAAAGTCTATATATTTAATTATATTTAATATATATTTAATAAAAGACATAATTTATTAATATTTTCAAACAAGCAACAACTCATCAAATATAATATTGATTAATTATTAAATAATAAAAATAATAAAAAACACTTGAAAATAAAATAGAAAAATAAAAAAAATAAAATAATTAATTATATAAATTAAATAGAGAACATATATATAATTTAAAGGCTATAAAATAATATAGATAATAAGGTTAATAAGATTGGTGAATAGTATTAATAATTTAAAATAGTTTATACAAGTGGATAATTGATGATCAGCATTATAAAAATAACAACAAAGAGATAATAAAGTACAATAAAAATATAATAAAAATATAAAAATTTGCAATAATAAAATAAATAATAAATTAACATCTTAAATTCATGCATTTATTGGTTTTGATTAATCTTAATGAATTAAATTTATAAATTAATTCATAATAACTTAATAATATTAAAAAGGTTTTAGAATGCAATCATTAAACGACCTTCTTGGGGAATCACAAATCTTTGCTAACAGAGAAGTGCTTTCTCCACATTACACTCCACATACTCTTCTTTATAGGGAGCGTGAAATCAACAATATTGAAAAGGCACTTGCACCATCGTTGAAGGGTGAGAAGGGTAGAAATCTTTTTATTTATGGCAGAACGGGAACAGGGAAGACTTCATGTGTAAAGTATGTAATGGATGAGGTTAAAAATTTGACAAATATCAGAGCAAAATTATCTTATATAAATTGCAGATTGTATAATTCAAGGTTCAGAGTGCTTAACAAGATAATAAGTGACCATCTGTCAACTTATGCTAAACGCGGTTATGGTGCTGTTGATTTATATGAAAAAATTGCATCATGGATTGAAGAAGATAATAAAATATTGGTCGTTATACTCGATGAAATAGATGTTGTAAAAGATCTTGACGATTTAATCTATACACTGACAAGAATAAACAGTGATATTAAAGCAGGAGGTGTAACAATAATAGGAATTTCAAACAAAGTTTCATTCAAAGATGAGCTTGATCCAAGAAGCTTATCAACATTATATGAAACAGAATTGGTATTTGCGCCATACTATGCAACTGAGCTTTATGCAATACTGAAAGATAGGGCGAATATGGGCTTTAAGAAGGATGTTGTAGATGATGAAGTAATACATTATATATCAGCAATTTCTGCAAAGGAAGGTGGTGATGCAAGATTCTCGCTAAAAATATTAACAAAGGCAGGAGAGATTGCAGAAGAGAAGCACATGACAAAAGTTACAAAAGCAGAAGCAGAAGAAGCGGTAAGAATTATTCAAAATGAAGCAGTATAT
Organism: Candidatus Micrarchaeia archaeon; assembly: GCA_049967795.1. Classification (GTDB taxonomy): domain Archaea; phylum Micrarchaeota; class Micrarchaeia; order Micrarchaeales; family Micrarchaeaceae; genus JAJZYD01. The sequence continues at coordinate 4,208 of JBMFSA010000028.1, forward strand.
GAGGTTATATCAACACTTCCAGAGCATCAAAAGATTGTATTATATGCAATCACTCTTCTTACAAATAGTGGTGGAACATATAAGAAGCTTACAGATGGAAATGATACTTATTTATTCAGCGGAGAAGTTTATAACAGATACTGTTCGCTTGCAGAGAGTATAAAGAAAGAGCCTAAAAGTGAGCGGTGGTATAGAAAATATTTGTCTGAATTAGAGATGCAGGGCCTTATTGTATCATTTGAATCTGGAAAAGGTATAAGAGGGCATACAAAATTAATAAAATTGTTGTATCCTGCAAATAAGATTAAAGAAGCATTGGAAAAACAAATATTTGGATCTGATATAGTGAATGAAATTGAGACTTAGGTGCTTTTTTGGATTTTTACGACATTATCAGCGACTTCAATGTTGAAGAAAAGCTTGAAAAGGATTTAGGGTTTAAAAAGTTTCTTGTTTTGGGGAAGGATATACAATATTCAGAAAAATTCAAAAAAGATGTAGATATTGGAATAAGCAGTGATGTCAAGGAGCTCAAACAGTTTGTGCACCACGGCGTTCCTGCGATAGTGATAAAAGGTTCTTACATCAACAAAATGCTTTTGTCAATGATGAAGGATAATAACACTATAATTTATTTGCCTATATCTGATATAACAAGTGTTTATGGAATAGAGCGCACAAAGCGCATCTATTACATGAAAAAGCTTTTTGAATATGCAAGGTCTAAAGATATAAATATAGGTTTTGCCAGCTTTGCTACTGATTCTTTTAATCTTCTCTCTGTAATTCAGTTAATAGAGCTTGCTAAGGTTATAGGAGCTGATGAAAGATATGCAAAATATAGCATAAGCTCAATATCAAATATATTTAGTGGTAGAAATGAAAGATAAGATGCGTTATATTCTTGTTAAGACAACATATAATATTGATGAAGATCCCGAATTTTTTAAGAACTTAAATAGAGAGCTCATGCGCGAAATTGGCGAGCTGAATTATGCAGATGTTAATCCAAAATTGATGCTAGTTTTGAATGATAATCTCTTTATCATGAAAGTAAGTTTGGCTGGTTTTAGTATGCTTGTATCGGCATTATCTTTTATAAAGAAAATAAACAACAAACAAGCTGCATTCTATACAATAAAAAGTTCTGGTACAATCAAGGCACTTATAAAAAATATGAAGCAAAAAGAAAAGGTAAGTGATAAAGAATAAAGGGAATAATCAAAAAAGGAATCTTAATGCCAAACAGCAATATACCTTCCCGCCATATTGGGCAGTACAAGTGATATCGTAGGCAAGCTTAGCTTCTGAGTTCGGAATGGGATCAGGCGTTTCCTTGCCCCTATTACCGTTTGGCAAAATATATTGTAACATTAAAATTTATAAATCTTACTTTTCATCGTTTTCATCTATATTATTATATTTTTATTATTCTATTTAATAGTTAATAATAATTAACAATATAAAGAAGATAAAAAAGATAAAGAGATAAAAAAAGGATGTAGAAATGTTATTCTTCAATAATTTCCGCAAAAACAACAAAAGCTATAGCGGCAGCGAGAGCTACAAGTATATAGATAAGCTGCTTGAGGAAAGTCCAGCAAAGATAAAAATAATTACTCCTTTTATAAGCGATTATTATGCAAGAAAGCTGAAAGAGCTTGCAAAAAAGAAAAAAATATATCTGATTATTTCTGGAGGTAAGAATGCAGAGCAGATAAATAAAGATGCAATAAGGACATTAACAGGGAAAAGCATAAAGCTTAAAACTACTCTTTTAGGTATATCTACACTTTATTTTGCTGCAATACTTCTATTGAGAAATATTCTAAGTCTATTTTTAATTGAATATATAGTTGTTGTTTATATAATTGTTATAAGCATTGTAATGCTTTATTCATTCTTTATTGAGCTTTCAAAGTTCCGCAGCAATAATATAAAATTTAAAATTGTTAAAGATAAATTTATACACGAGAAGCTTTATATAGGTGATAAGGCTGCTATATCTGGGAGTGCAAATCTGACATATTCAGGAACACATAAAAATATTGAGCATATCGATATTATTGATGATCCGAATCAGATTAAAGAGCTTGAGCAGCATTTCGACAAGCTGTGGTCAGAATATTAATAAAGGCTATAAAATATAAAAAGAAAAAAGATAATCATGAAATATATAATTATTCTTGATGAAAAATTCTTCAACTATGGGAAGCGCGAACTAGAAACACTTCTCAATAGCGATATAAGTTTTAAGAAAATATCTAACAAACTTTTCTTGTTTGAATCTGATGAGGAAATTCCTTCCAGTACACATTTTATTGTAATAGAAGGTATTTTAAAGGTCAATGAAGTTGGAAGATTTGCTCCAGATTCAATCGATTATGAAAAAATTATAAAAGCTGCAGAAGAGTTGCTCTCTAAAAAGAATACGTTTAAAATTGAAGTGATAAATGCAGAATTCCATAATATTCAGAGTGCAAAGGACATTGCTGTAAAAGTAGGAAGTGAATTAGAAAGCAAGGGCTATATACCTGATTTAAAGAACCCTCTTCTCTATATTTATATTTTTTTTACAGGTATTGGAACATATATAGGTAAAGCCGAAAATAACAATCAATTAAATATTGATGCTTTTAGAGCTGCAGATAGTAAAGATATTAGCAGAGCGCAATTTAAACTAAAAGAAGCAATAAATTATTTTAAAATTGATACAAGAAGAATAAAATTTGCATTAGATATAGGTGCAGCTCCTGGCGGATGGTCACTAGAAATGCTTTCAAGAAACGTAAAAGTTATTGCAATTGACAATGCATATTTAGATTATAAATTTTTATGCAAGGATAATAAAAAATGTGTAGTGTTTGCTGATGATAAGTTTTCAGATTTAGGCTCTTTTCAAAACATTAGTCTATTACCAACAGCTTCTATTACAAATATCAATGATTTATTGAATGAGGATTTTTCACTCTATCATATAAAAAGAAATATAAATAATTTAGATGTAGATTTTATAAATAAAATAAAAAATATTATAAATTTTATTATGATTGATATGAATGTAATGCCGAAAGAGAGTGCTCATCAAGCAATAAGGTTTGCAAGCACCCTGAATAATGATGCTTGCTTGATAATGACTATTAAGTTGTTTGATACAAATATAAATAAATATATAAAAGATGTTGAAATATTAAATAAATTTTATAAAATTATTGGCATCAAGAAATTACCACACAATAGAAATGAATTGACGCTTTATGCAAAATATAATAAATAAAATAAATTTAATGTTTAAGTGATTTTATGAATAACAAATTTAATGAGCTGTATAAAGATATTGATCATATAACATCTTATTTAGAAGCAAAGCAGGAGAATTTGGATAAAATATTGATAATAACAAGGAGTATTATAAGAGATTCAGGAAATGCAATAACCTTAACGCATAATAAAGAAATAGCAAAGGCTGAAGATATTATAAAAAAATTACAAAAAGATATTATTAAACTTAAAAATATTGATAGTGGGTTTAAGTATAATTCAATTCAAGCATACCAAGAATATGTGGAAGCGGCTTCTTTTTTAAATATAATTACAACAGGAAAGTTGCCAAAAATAAAAGAGCTAAATGTTGATGATGAAGCATATCTGCTCGGTATTATGGATGTTGTAGGTGAATTAAAAAGAGAGATAATAGAATTATTAAGGAACAATAAAATAGAAGATGCAAAAGAAATGTTGTCTATAATGGAGGCTATATATGATTCAACAAGGAAGTTGAAGTTTGCAGAATCTATACTCCCTGGATTCAGGAAAAAGCAGGATGTTGCAAGAATTCAAATAGAAAATGCTTCAAGCCAACTGTTGCTCTTTGAAAAGACAAAAGTTGTTGATATTGATGATGAATCTTAGACTATTATAAAACTTCATATAAACTTTTGTAAATAAAAAACAAAATATCTAAATATCTGAACCGAAGAGCTACTTGTATTCGATAATATATATCCCTACTGCTCTAAAAGGGTGGTAGGTTATAATATAGTTATTTGATATATAAATAAGTATAAATAAAATGATTATATGAATGAAAATGAAAAGAAACTTCCAGAAGTTATTATTTTTATTGATGGCCATTATTTATCGTTGATTGCACAGTCATTAAATAATTTAAAGATTGATTTTTATAAATTGTCTAAAGCATTGGCAAAAGAGGAAAAATTATGGTGGCATAGTACTTATTATTATTATTCACCGCCGTATCAAAGTAATCCCCCAACATACGAAGAAAGAATAAAACAGTCAAATTATGATAAATTTATTAATGTAATTAAACAACTAAAAAATTTTACAGTAAGAGAAGGAAAGTGCCAAAAATTGCCTGATGGATATCATGAAAAAGAGGTTGATATATTATTAACAATAGATTTAATGAAGCTAAAATTTAATAAGCTCACAGACAAGCCTATAAAAAATATAATATTAATAACAACAGACAGTGATTTTGTGCCTGTTATAAAGGAACTAAGAGAGGATAATATAAATATAATACTTTATTATTATAATGGAAGTATAAATAATAATAAAGTCATTTTCCCCTATAGTTTGTCTAACACTTGTAATAAAACGCAAGAATTAACACCAGACCTTTTAAGGAATGTACAATTAATCAAAGATGAAAATAAAGAAAATAAAAATACTGAAGCAAAACCAAAACTTCTTAAAAGTTATTAAAGTTGGGGTTGCCGGGATTTGAACCCGGATCAACA
>JBMFSA010000029.1:0-8257 GCA_049967795.1 Candidatus Micrarchaeia archaeon
ATTTTCATTATTTAGTGGTGTTTTTGGAGGTATTATAATTTTTCCTTTCTTTTTTTCCTCCATAATATCACCAAATATCTTTTTTTAATATTTTTTATTTATTATACTTTTATTTAAAAATTATATAATTATTAATAAACTTATTTGATATTAATATCTTTCTCTTATACGAATATTTATTATATAAATTAAAAAATTAAATTATAAATATAATATAAATAGAGATAATAAAAAGAAAAAACAAAATAAACAAATAATTATAAGTTTAATATATAAAAGTAATTATAAAGTAATATAAAATTATATATCAAATATAAAAAAGAAAGGCTTTCATTTAAATATTTATCTTTTATAATATTTATGATTGTTTTGTTGTTGATTTTAATTCTTCATTTTTATAATAAAAAATAAAAAAAGAAAAAGGCGCTTTAATGATGAATTTAAAGTTTATAGAGAAGATAGATACAAAAAATTATGTATTTATTGAAGGATTCCCAGGTGCAGGATTGGTAGGACCTATGGCGATAAGCTATATTATAGATAAGCTCGGAATGAAGTTTGTTGGCTATATAGAGGATGATGAATTTCCTCCTGTAATCGCAGTGCATAATGAGGTGCCAATGCCGCCTGTGCGCATCTATGTCAATGAAAAACTGAAGCTTATAACAATCCTTGCTGAATTTGCAATTCCACTAGAGCTCACTCAAGAATTCTCAAAGGCAATATATGAGTATATAAAATCAAACCATATTTCCAGAATCATATCTGTAGGTGGAATGCCTTCATCACAGCAGAATATAGATAATGATGTTATATTCTTCATTGCTTCAAATAATAATATAAAGAAAGACGCAGAGAAGCTTGGCTTGAAGCCAGTTGAAGAAGGTGTTGCTACAGGCATAAATGCAATGCTTATGATGTATTCAAACCTCGAAAACTTCTCTGATATAAGTGTGCTCATTCCAGTAGATCCTAATATACTTGATCCTAAATATGCTGAATTGGCAGTAGTGAGCCTTAACAAGCTTCTGAAGCTCAATATTGATGTTGCTGAGCTCGACAAAGAGGCTAAAGAAGTTGAAGCTAAAATAAGAGAGTTGATGAAGAAGAGCAGAGAGATGCAGGATGCACATAAGAGGGCTATTGACCAAACAGGCCCATCAATGTATGCATAAATTAGAAAGCAGTAAATTATAAATATCTAAATCATTTTATTATTTTGCGGTGTTTTAATGTGCTACCTGTCTATTAATGAAGGTATGAATAAAAATATAAAGGATGATAAAGGTAAAATTGAATTAAGAAAGGAAACTAATATTATTGATGAAAAGAAAAGCTTAGAAAACAATGAAATAAATAATAAAGATAAGACAAATTCAACTTTAGGCAATATAAAATTAGCGGCAATTAGTGTGATTGTTTATATTGTAACAGTTCCAGCGACTTTAATAATATTGACATTGTTGGCGGCTTCAGAAGTGTATGAAAAGCTTGCAGAAGCACAAGCCAATTCTAAAGATTCTAAAGAATTTAAGGAGCACAAGGAAAAGAAAGAGGAGTATAAATACTAATCAAATCAAATAATCAATATATTTATAAATATAATTGTTATTAATAAATTTATTATTTTCATTGATGATTAATGATTATTAATTTAAAATAAATTATATTGTTGTTTTGGAGCAGGGGTGGCAGAGTCTGGTCTGGCTTGCTGGCCACGGAAAAATGCGCAGGACTTAAGATCCTGTGGCTTAGCGCCTTCGAGAGTTCAAATCTCTCCCCCTGCACATTCGTATATTAAAGAAGGGCAGAGCAAAGTATATATATTTAAAATTCTATACTTTTTTGTGATTTTATGATTGATACCAACAAAAATAATCCAAGTAGTAAGGATAAATTATTATCAGATAAAACAAACGAAAAATCAGAGATATCTTTAAGAAAAGAAGAAGAAAAAGATAATGATATCTCTACAAAACCATTAGAAGGTGAAGAATTAAAAAAAGCAATAGAAGAAGCAAAGAAAGATGAAGAGAGAAGTAATATAGTAGGAAGTGTTTTATTCGTCCTTTTTATACCTTTTACAGGCATCTTGTTAATTGCTGCTGTTATAGATGAAATTGAAAGATTATTTAAAAGAAAAAAAGATGAATAAATAATAAAAATTAGATAAATAATTAAAAATAAGCCAAATTTTATTAATATTATAAATTATATTCATCCTTTTCTTTTTAATTAGAACTTGTAATATTATTTTAAAGCTGAAAATAGATAAATAGATAATATTCTAAAAATAAATATAGATTAAGTTTTTATAATTTATTATATAAAAGATAGGTAATATTTATTAAAGAATGTGTTTATATGGAAGAATATGATATTATAGTAGCAGGATCAGGAGTTGCAGGCTCGCTCGCAGCGGCAGTTGCAGCTAAATCAGGGCTCAATGTATTGCTCATAGACAAGAACAAAGAAACAGAACCTGGAAAGAAGACAAATTGGGGATGGGTATGTGGAGATGCAGTCGCAAAGAGCCATCTTGACTTTGTATCCTCAAGAATAGGTTTAAACTTCAGCTCGCCAGAGCTCGACCATAAAGTAGAGGGAGTAGTGGCTTACTCTCCAGATATGAAATCAAAATTCCCATTTGAAGGAGAAGGCTTTATATTAGACAGGCCGGAATTCGTGAAAAAGCTCCACGCTTATGCTATAAAGAATGGGGCCCACTATATAAGTGAATTTGATGTTGAAGCACCCATTATAAAAGACAATTATGTTGTAGGAGTATCAGGAAAGGATAAAAAAAGCGAGAATAAATCATATTATGCTAAGATTGTAATTGATGCGCTCGGCATATCAACGAACTTGAGGAGGAAGCTTCCAGACAACCCTTATATAGACAGAACTATAGACATTGATGACATTGAGCTCACTGGAAGGTATATATATGATTCTGAAATAGAAGGTAATGATCCTACCTATTATGATCAAAATTATGCAATTATACATCTTAATCAAAAACTTGCGCCAGGAGGCTATGGTTGGGTATTCCCAAAGAGCAAAAAGGGCAGAGTCAATATAGGGTTAGGAGTGCAGCAGAGAAGCCTCAAGATAAGAAATGAAAAGTTGAATAAGAGTGATACCTTACAGGCATTGATTGATGAATATGTGAAATATGTTAAAGTTATAAAGAATCCTATATTATATAATAAAGATAATAATGGCAAGGGAGTATGGTCTGTATCTGTAAGAAGGCAGCTTGAATGCCTTGTCTATAATGGATATATGGGAGCTGGAGATAGTATGGCAATGCCAAATCCCATAAGCGCAGGAGGCATAGGACCTGCCTTAGTTGCAGGTATATTAGCTGGAGAGAATGCTGTAAGAGCAATAAATAACAAAGATTATAGTATTAAAGGGCTATGGCAGTACAACCTTGACTTCAACAAAGAATATGGAAACAAAACAGCAGGAATGGAGGTATTTAGAATATATCTTCAATCATTGAATGATGATATAATAAATTATGGCTTTAAGAACTTCCTTACAGACAAAGAAGCGGTTGATTTAATATATGGAAGGATACCTGAATTAAGTGTTACAACAAAATTCAAGATGATCCTGAAAGGAGCAGCAAATATCAACGCATTTACAAATCTGAAGTATGCAGTTGATGAGATGAATATATTAAACAAAATGTATGAACAGTATCCAGAAAGTCCTGACAAATTTGTAGAATGGAAACATAAAGTAGTATCAGAAATCGAAAAGGTAAAGGAAAGATTCAAGCCAAATCCAGTATAAATTTATTTTATCAATAGATCTTCGTTATCCATCTAACACAAAAGAAACAATGAAAAATATATTTAAAGCTTTCTAGTTATATTATTTCGGTGATATGAATGAATGGAGGAGATTCTGGTTAGATAAATAAAAATTTTTAATTAATTTTAATTTTTATTTTATTATTTTTATTTGCTATTTTCTATTTACTTATAACTATACACTTTTAAGAAAGGCTGCATCTTAAATATTATTAATAATATTAGATACATTCTTGAATAAACATTGTCAAAGTATCTATAAGAGAGTTTGCCAATAATGGATTTAATAACAATTAAATGTTCTACAACAATTCCTTTTACTTTTTCTTTTAATCTCTATTTTCATAAACGTAATAGTGGCCTTTAAGAATTTTAACTGAAATAGATTTATCTTTATACTCTTCCCTGAGCCTTTGCAAACCTTTTTCAATTGAAGTAGGCAATATTTTTTTATATCTATCTTTTTAAACATAAATTATTAATATATTTCTATTTTTTATTACTAATTAAAATTATTATTAATATAATTATTATTTATTGTAAAAAATTTAGTTGTATAAATAAAAATTTAAAGCATTAAATTTAATTAAGTATAAATAAAACAAAGTTCATAAGATATATTGTAGAGGATTGCAATAATCCTTTACACACCACCCCATTCTCACCACTACCCACCAAATCTATTTAAATAAAGTGGTGAGAAGGAATAAAACAAACAAAAACAAAAAAATCTAGTAAGGATTTAGAAAGATAAGAAAGAAATTATTATGCAGCTCTTCTTCTTTTTTGAAAAGAATAATAGTAGTACAATATCATAACTTATAAATATCTTTTTGAATTATATTTCACTAATTGCAATTATATTTATTAAATGCGATAGATAGGCAAATAATAAATAATTATATATATTATTAATAATAATATTAAATTTATTATTATATTAAAGTATTATAAAAGTATAAAAAATGAATATATAGATGAATATATATTTAATATCTTCAACTTATTAAGAACATCATTATTTAAAAAATTAAAATAATATTTATAAATCGTAAAAGAAATCAGGTAATTTATATGATAATGCCAAAAGAGATTGATGCATACTGTCCAAAATGCAATACACATACATTACATACTGTAAAGCTAAGTGTAAAAGGTTCCGCTGGAGGACTTAAAATAGGTAATAGAAGGCACAATAGAAAGCTGCTTGGCTACCATGGAAAGATTAAAGGTCAGGCAACAGTGAAGAAGATGGGCAAGAAGCAGAAGGTAATATTGACATGTAAGGAGTGTAATTATTCAATAGAGCGTGTCGTTGGGGGAAGGACTAGAAAGAGGCTTGAGCTTAAAGCACTTTAATTGATGATTGTAGTATCAATGATATAAATGGAGGAGAAAAGAATACCAAAGATTGGAGAAGTTGTAATGGCTACAGTAAACAAGATAATGCCATTCGGCGCTTACTGCAAGCTTCTAGAATATAATAATCTAGATGCATATCTGCCTATAAAAGAGGTATCTTCCGGATGGATAAAAAATATTCATGAATTTATACATGAGGGTCAGACAATTGTATGCAAGGTTGTATTCTATGATGAAAACAAGCAGACAATAGATATATCAATAAAGAAGGTAACGCCAACAGAATCAAAACAGAAGCTTGATTCTTATAATCTTGAAAAGAGGCTTATTGGATTGTTTGCAAGAGCAGTTAATGTTGCTAAATTATCTGATGAGAAAAAGGCGCAGCTCAACGAAAAAATAATTGATACGTTTGGAAATTATACAAACTTCATGAGGAATGCAAATGCAAAAACAAAAGAGTATAATAGTTTGAAGCTTCCGAAGAGTTTGAAAGATGCGCTTGAAGAAACACTAAAATCAACACAGCAGAAAAGGACTTATGATGTATCATATATAATGAAGCTCTCGCTTGACGATACAAGAAATGGTATTAATATTCTAAAGGATCTTTTCTCAAAAGCAGAAAGCTATGGAGTTTCTATAAAGTATATAAGCGCACCTAAATATTATATGACTGCGGAAGGCACAAGCTATGTTGAAGCAGAAAAGAAGATTAAAAATGCTGTTGATTTTATAAAACAGAACAACCCTAATGGATTATTTGAGATTGAAAAGGAAAAACTGAAAAGGGAAAAGAAAGATATATTGACCACATTATAAATCTAACTTATCGGCGAATTTTCTCTTTTTATAGATTATTATATATTTTACAACTATTTTTATAGCCAGTAGTTTGTTAATATATTTAGCAGATTGATAAAGCCAAAGTGGTTTTTTGATTTAGTTAGACTTTATCAACAAAATTGAACTTTTTCAACAAAACCTCAGATTAATTTTTAGACATTTTATAGACAGAATTAGGTTTATGGACAGATGTTGATTTTTAAACAAGGCCAAAAGGAGCAAAACATTTATAAATTAAAAATTATAAAGTAATAAATAGGGTGGATTTTTGCATAGTAATAATAATTTATTGAAGCTCTCAGAAAAATACATCGAGGGGTACAATGGACTTATTGTAAATTATAAAGGTTATAATATAAAAGATAAAAAAAATTTATTAACACTTTCAAGTATTGAAAATACTATTAGAACCATAACACCACATGAATCCGAGCTCGAGAAGATTTTGGAGAGCTCTCTTAAAATTGTCAAAATAAATTATTTATATAATAAAGTATCGTTCGAAGTAGGGTATAATGAAAATGGTAAAAAAATTTTTTACATGCCTGATTTTATTATTACAGATATAGAAAAAAATAATAAAACAATTTTTATAGAAATACACGGGCATACATTGTTCAATGATCATACAATAGAAAAATATAGCAAATTCTATTCAAAATATAATAAGTATATTTATTTTATAATAATTACAAATAAAGTAGATAAAGAGTTGAATGAAAAATTATACAATTTAGATAATAAAATATCAGATGAGATATGGTATTTTAATGGTGAAGCAGCACGCCAGAATATAATAGACGCATTATCAAATATGCTAACTTCATCACTCTTGAGGAAAAATAGGAGTTAATATTTATAATATTATTTAATTTATAAATTATTTTGATTAATTATTTTATATTTATTATATTAATTTATACTTGACTAGGTAGATTTTATGTATGTAGATAATGTAAAAATAAATTGGAACAAAAAATTCAAAAATATAAAGTTGAGAGACCCTATTCTAATTGTAGGCCTTCCAGGAATAGGAAATGTTGGCAAACTTGTTGTTGAACATTTAAGATTAAGCTTTAAAGCAAAAAGAATTGCAACATTATACTCTAAACGCTTGCCCGCAGTAATATTTATGAAGAAGAATGGAAAATTTAGGCTTGCCAGTATAAGATTTTATTTATTAGGAAGTGGTGCAAAGCACGATATTTTATTGCTTACAGGAGATGCACAGCCACCTACAAATGAAGGTCAGTATGAAATAAACAACGAAATTTTTAAATTCTTCAAAAATAAACTAAATGGTCGCTTGATTTATACGCTTGCCGGATACAACACGAATAGAGAATTACAAAAAGAAGCAAAAGTATTTGGAATTGGAACATCAGAGAAGATCATGAAAGACTTAAAGAAGGATGGTGTAGTGTTTGGAGAGGCGAAGGGTTTTGTTTATGGAACATCCGCTATGCTTCTAGCAATTGCAAAAATGAATAAGATAGATGCAGCGTGTATAATGGGAGAAACGAGTATGATGGAAGTTGATGCAGTTGCCTCAAAAGCAGTTTTGAAGGTTCTTGCTAAAAATCTCTACTTGAAGATAAATATGAAAGATATAGATAAACTGATAGAGGATACGGCAAAAGCAGTCAAAGAAATAGAAAAGCAAGCAGGTGTGCAGCAGATTGTACAACCAACTTTAGATAAAAATCCCTCTTATATAAGATAATTGTTCTTCCTATTTTGTTTTTTTATTTTTTTTTATTTTTTTCTTTTTATTTTATTAATTTGTTGTTTACTTTTTAATAATATTAATAAATTTAATTTAATATTAATATACTTTATAAGAATCAAAATATAATATTATTAGAAGTTGGGTAGAGCGAGTATAGTCTAGCCTGGTAGGACGCGGGCTTCCCAAGCCCGAAAGTCGGGTTCAAATCCCGGTACTCGCATTTACACTTTCCGAGGAAGGCGTGTGCAGTTTCCTTACCTAAAGACTTAAATACTTTTTCTATATCGTATCTTATTGATTAAATATTGTATGAAGATTTTAAGCTTAGGTTTGAGAGTTACTCGAGAATGTTTTAAGTATAAAACCGATGCCTAAGTAGCAAATCCTTAATAAAGGAATATATTGCCCTCTTGTAGACACCATGCTGGACCTTTGGAGCAAATGTGTATGAATTGAAGACATCAATGCTGAAGAGCACGGCAAGAACAACTGCAAT
>JBMFSA010000030.1:0-8102 GCA_049967795.1 Candidatus Micrarchaeia archaeon
CTATATAATTAGCAGGATTAGGATCTGTAGAAGGTAATGTTACTTGTATTGTAATTAATTGACCAGGTATTATTTTTCCACTTTGTGGATAAGTTTGAATATACTGTGCATGAACATTTTTTGCTGAAAAAGATGTAATTATAAAAAATATAAATGCAATAAATATTATTGATCTTATTTTAATTATACCACCAATTTTTATATTATACATTATTACACCTTTAAAGTAATATAAATTTTTTATATAATTGTATATTTTTATTTAATTAAAATTTTCTTACATTTCAATTTATAATATAAATTTATTTTAATTAAATATTTATATCTTACTAATTTGAATATTATTGATAATAATTAATAATAATCATTATAATACTTATAATTATTGTTTTCTTATAAAAATCTTAATTATATAAATCCTCTTATCCTGCCACCCATTGAAGCAGATTGGCCTAAGAAGTTTGCAGTTGTTGTTATAAATGCATAGGTTAATGCAATAATCAATGCAGGGAAGAACAACACAACCATCCAGAATGGCGCCATATAATCTTCTACTGCGTTGTTGAAAATACCTTTTGCTTGAGATGGAAGAGGCGTACCAAGATTACAGCTACTTAATGTTGCAACACCACCATTTGAAGAGCATACGCTTGAAAATGAGAAGGCAAATAAAGTTGGCATTACAATCAAAAATCCAGTGCCTATTGCAATGAGCATACTTCCAAATCCTCTTGTTGGAAAGAAGGCCCTAAATATAATACCGGGAATAATAAATGCGGGAATGGCAGCCAATGTTGCATATTCTATAAGAAAATACTCGGCCCAAAGTATATACATCCCATCAACAAGGAATTGAGCAATTCCATAGTCCGGTAAAATAGTTGTAAATAAGAAAGGAGCAGTTAAAAGAGAGAATTTAATTGGAAATTTTGTTCCTCCTGCAGAGATATCAGTTTCACTTGAAGATGCACTCATCCAATTGAAATAATTAGGATAAACATTATTAAATGCACTTTCAAGATTGTTTTCTATAGAGGATATGCTCTTCAATGTGAAAGTTATTGGACTTAGTGAACCTTGTGTAGCAGTTGGTGCAAGTGAAGTAGGTATGACAATGAGTATAACCCATGCAATATACAAAAATAAGCCTATTATTATTGTACCTGCAACTGCTTCATAGAATTCGCCCATACCTATACTTCTCCATCTATCATTCTTCAACATAGATCCTATAAGGAAGAACAATGCAGCAATTAAAAAGTTCAGCAATATTGCAAATAATAAAGTAGGTGTATATGCACAGTATTCAGTTACTATAAAATTTGTACTTTTACAATTGTAACTACTGCTGTAGCCAGGATAAATTGCATTAATTGAAGTACTAGAGCTAGATTGTGCTTTAACAGTATATATAGAAGGGATTATTGAGAAAAGAGTGATGTTTATTGCAGTAAAAATTAAAATTAATAAAATTATAGATTTTATGTTCATATTCCTCTTCCTTTTAATTTTTATTTTTTTATTTTTTTATTTTTTTTTCTCTTTTTTTCTTTATTACTATTTAATTATATTTAATTTATTATTCTATTAATTTATATTTTTATGTTTATTTTTATAATTTTTAATTTATTCCCTATTAAAATTTATATTTATTTGTATTTAATTAAGCCAGTCCGGTAAGTGTTGACATAAAGTCAATCCTCTCACCAATAGCAGTTGAAAAATCAATTATAAATGCATCTAAGACAGTAAATATCAAGAAAGGTATTATAGTAAGTCCTGCAATTATTGATGCTAATGTAAGCATAACAGTGCTTAATGAAAATGGAAACTGCCCTTGCACAAATAAATACAAGAACAAAAATTCCATAAATCCAAATAATTCACTTGCAATTGAAATTGCGTTAACATTTCCTATTTGTACATCTATGAAGCCATACATCAATATAACAAGAATTGGCAGTACAATACCTAATCCAACCCCTAATGCTATCATGCTTCCTCCAAAGCTTCTTGTAACTCCTAAAGCTCTTGCTATAAGTCCTATTACAACAAAAGATACAAACCAGAATACTGCACCTACAAGAAGTATTAATAAAATATTATTTAGTATAAAAATAGACATCATAAACGAGAAGAAAAGAGGTAATAAATCTTCCATATCAGCAGGAAATATAGAGATGTTTGCAAAACTTATTGAAAAATCATTATAAAGAGGTATATTGATAGTAAAAGATGGAGCAAATGCAAGTGTCAGTGCAATTGCACCACTTGCATCTATATATGAGAGTGCATCATTATTAAATACATACATATCACAAGATGCTGCTTGATACATATCATTAACATTGCTGCATTGTGATGGAAGAAGATTTACACTGCTTAGCATTGAAGTTGGATTAATATATGTTAAATATAATATTGAAATAAAAAATATTAGTAATGCTCCAGTTATGATTGCTTGATATATTTGCAGCCTTGACCACGCCTTCATATTTGGTGAATTTATTATACCACTAAGTGAATATACAATTGCAGCTATTATTATAATTGTAAGCACTGCAATTAATCCAATAAGTATTGCTTGTAAGACTGTTGAAAGCATAGAGATAGGAATAATATTAAGCAGGAAAGAATTAATATATAACAATAATGCCAGCATATAATCATTTAGTATATTTTATATTTATTTTTACATCTTTATTTTCGTTTTATTTTTTATTTTTTATATTATTTATATATTTTTATATTATTATATTAACTTCTTCAATGCGTGCTTTGATGAGAGGCTTGGTGCTCCTAACAAATCACCTAAACCTTCCAATAAATCATAAGATATAATAAATGCAACTATTATTGCAAAAATATTATAGATTGCGGGTGCAATTGTATTATAAATTATTGAATTAAAATCTTCCATAAACCCACTCCAATTCCACCCTGTTATAAATTGTGTTACAAGTGAAACAGGATTAAAAGAGAAAGTCATGCTTGAAATTGCATTTGAAAATGTACCTGTTGGAGAGCCAGTTACAAGCTGCGCTAAACTAATACAGGAATTTGATGCTCCTGGTGTAGGATTGCATGGAGGCATCAGCATTGCAAATATTATCATAGGAAATGCTAGATAAAATGCAATAAATAATGCTATAAATGTACCTCCAATAGCTCTTGTCCATGGGAATGCCCTAAATACAATACCAAGATAGAAGAATATAGGCAGCATCGCAAAGAAGATAGCTAATAAGAAGCTTATAATAATTTGTATAACACTCAAACCCATATCAACTCCTATCAGATTTGTCATAAATACTCCATAAATCATACCTAATCCTGAAAAAGGAGTAAATGAGCTAGGCTCCCACCCCACACCAACACCATATCCTATTTTTTCAAAAAAGTTTTGAGTGAATGGTTCAAAATTAAAAGTTAATGCACTGATGAGCTGCAGGAAAACATTTGATACAAGCAAGGTCTTTACATTTGCTATAGTATTGAGTGAGCCTTGGTAAAAATTATTACATATTCTAGTATAAACAGTATTCAAATTCTGTATTGAAGCTGTTGATTGATTATTATTAGATACAGAGGTATTTGCAATACCCATAAGCCCGCCTATAACTGCAATTATTATACCAGTAACAATTATTTCGCCAAATTCAGATTTTGAAAATTTAACCAATCTATCAATCTTAAATGAGTACCCTATAAGATATGTTATTGCAATAACAAATGTCATCATAAGCATTATAAGAAATGCGAAAAGCAGTATATTCTGCGAACTAAAAGGAGAAGGAGAGTTTAAAATAGAGCTACAGAAAGAAGCCGCATTTATTTTAGGCATAAAGAATAATATGAATATAATCAAAAATAAAATTTTATGAATTTTCATACAATCATTTTATTTTATTTATTTTATTTATCTTATTTTTATATTAATTTTGACAATCCTGCAAGATCTGTATCTCCGCCAAGCACTCCCGATAATCCTGTAATTCCACTTACAACAATTAAAATATTAATTATTGGAACAAAATAGCCAATTACACCTAAGAGCCCATAAACAGGCATCAGATTGAATAATGTTGATTCTGTAATTGACACAGCACCGCCTTTATTACTATAAACACAAGAAAAATCTGAAAAAGGCACAAATGTGCCTCCTGTAGCTATACCTTGAGAGGCTAATGAACCTGTAATTGCATATATCTCTTCACCAAATAATCCGCGCGTTGGATAACAATAACATGCAGTTGCAACAGCACCAATAGAAGGCATCTGGTAAAAATTAACATTATAGTTATAATTGCCATTACAAAATGAAATTGTTTGTGGTGCTATTGATTCTACATTTGAAATTGTAAAATATTCAGTCATAAATATTACTGGATAAAATAGGATTGCTCCAACAGCAATTGCAATTAATAATCCCCCCAATCTTCTTGTAAATAAAGTTGCTCTGAAGATTATTCCTAGAAACAAGAGATACGGCCAGATATATAAAAAGATATTTTCAAATATTAATTGAGTAATAAATACGGCCAATTCTGTCATCAATAATATACTAATAGTGCCTAAAGCCTTATAGATTAAATCAATACCTGCATAAGGTGTATTCTGATATAAAACACCGGCTGATACTTCCTCATCAAAACAACCTGCACCGAATGTTGCAGTACCTCTCTCACCTCCACAAACACCCCATATGTTTGTCATTGTTGAAAGGAATCCAAGCCAGCCATCAAGGTAAAAGCTCATATTGAAGTTTTCGGCAACTTGCTCAGTGAGGCTTGAAGTAACCACAACCGTTTGAGCTAAAGGAACATCAACAAGTTCAGTTAAAGGTATAGCGCCATTAGAGCCAGATAATTGAGAGGATGTAGCAGCATTAAGAACATCACATATTGTATTGCCATCTGCAACAGGAGCGCTGAGTGTTTGATCAATCACATATAAATCAGTGCTTTGAAGATTTTTACAATTATTTTGAAGAGGAAAAGTAACAACTTTTGAATATAATGAAGCAAACACATATATTAATGCAAGCAGTATTCCGATCATCACAACAGTTCCTACAAGTTGATAAAGTTCGCTTTTCGCTCCACTCTTTATTTTCTCATTATTAAGCAGTGCTCCTATAATATACCATATTGCAACAATTGCAGCTGCTATAAGAAATCCAAGTATTACAAGAGTTGTTAGTATATCTCCTGTTCCGCTTGGAGTAAACTGTAATGAATATATCTGTGATGGTAAATTAAACATTTAACACACTCTAATTTTATTTTTTATTTTCTTTTATTTTTATTTTTTTATTTTTAATTTTATTTTATTAATATTTTATAATAAATATTTATAAACTGCTCCAAAAGTTTGCAGCCCCTTCAACTCCAGAGTCGAGCGCTCTTGAAAGGCCCATTGCAAATGATAATGTTATAGTAAGATTGATTGCAAGCATAAATATTGCTTTGAATAGGAATCCTGCAATGTTTACAATTAATGTATACATTACGCTTGTTGCATGTTCTGCAAGATATATGAAAGGTGCACTATAAGGAAAGATTGAAGAAGACAATGGTGATCCAAAATTAAAAGTTGTTGACTGTCCGCCAATGCCAAATGAACCAGTTGCTGAAGTGCTGAAAAATCCATTTATGTATAATGGAGAAGGTGTTGATATATAGACTGCTGAAGGATTGCAGTTGTTTGGATTTACCGAACAGCTTGTAGTAATCCAATTCAGCGCATTTGCATCAAAAACAACTGTTAAAGGATATATAATATATAAAGCAATGGCAATTGCAAGAGCTGCATTTGCTGCATTCCTTACACCTTTACTTGTAAATGCAAATGCACGCAGCACCAATGCAATTGGAAGAAGGATAGCAAATGCTGCTGCCTGTGATACAATCAATGCAATATATTGTATAAATGTTAGTGCAACTCCCATTAATGTTAAAGGCATCAATACACTAAGCATTACAGTGCTTATAGTACCATAATATGCACCAGGACCATAACCAGGAGTAGGGGATATTAAAGGAAGTGAATGATAGCCTGAAATAAATGCTGAAATTATAGAGCCGAAAAAGTCAAAAACCCCTGATATTAAAGTATATACATAACTATATGAGAATATAGTAGTCATTAAATAGATGCCACCTGTATTTGGAGCGGATAGAAGACTGCTTATATAATTCTCTGCAAATGTAAATGGATCACTGCTTCCGCTTCCTCCAACAAGGCTTAATGAACAAGCAACTTGTGAGAATGCTACAACTGCAATGATTATGAAGATACTTAAGATTGTCTGAACAAGCTCAGCCTTTCCAAAATCTCTGAGCTTTGACCTTGTTGAGCCTGGAAGGAAATTGCTTATTGCATATACAATTGCAACTGCAAATATGCTTAGAAGTATGACTAGATAAGCATAATACAAGTTTGAAGTTGCATATAGAGTACATCCATCCATACAATCACGCTATACTTATCTTCTTGCCCAAGCCCAGCTTTAGGGTTCCTCCCAGCATCTTTGCTATTCCTTGCGCTAAAGCATAAACAATTACTAAATCTGCTATAAATAATATAAAATTAACCATTAAGGGAAATGTATAGTAATTAAGAAAGTTGACCGCAACTATTATACCATTGAATAATGCGCCGTTGGTTGCTGCTTGATAAGATAAGCTTGCACTGCTTCCAAATATTCCACCAACAACACTTGCCATTGCATCAAATACACCTTGTGGACCTAAAGTATCAGCATCACATATCAAACCTAAATACCCTTCATTTAAACAGCCATTGTAAACAGAGGGTATTGATGGGCCTGTAGAATAATAATTAGTACCAAAGAATGAATTTATAGGTGCATTCAATGCTACAAGAATTAATGGGAAGAATATAGCACCGACAAGCCCATATGCAATGATGGTACCACCTACACCTCTTAATATTGGTATAGCCCTAAATAATATTCCTATAGGTATAAGAATACCTAAACTTAAATAAACAATAACATAAAAAATATCATAAAGAGTATTTGACAATATAAACATCGGCGATATAAGAAGCATAAAAGTATTCTTTACATATGAATCTCCTGAATAAATTGATGTTTCAAGTACATCACTTTTCAATGCAACATACTCTATACCATATACATAAGTACCTTTTGTGTCTGATCCTGGTACAGTACCAAAAAAATATAAATCACTGACCGCTTTTAAGCTTTTCGCATCCTGTATGCCTATCGACATTCCTGTAACAGAAGAAAGTGCAATATTTGAATAATGGACTTGGTCTCCTAAATATTGTGAAGCCAGCACATAGATTGTATTGATTGATAGAGATGAAGTATTTGAATTATTAGTTAATGAAATACCGCTCGCAATGCTATTTATTATTATAAGAGTGATATAAAGCATTACAACAAGAAATATTGTTTTCAAAAGTTCCCACGATTCTGTCTTGTACCAGCCTTTAAGCTGTTCAATTTTAACCACTTCTCCTACAAGATAAGCGAGCGCGACAACAAAGAATGAGAATAGCAGAGCTACGATTGATATATAAACAGCACCATTTATACACTGCGTTATATAATCTCCGCTACCTACACTTCCAGAAAGGCAGCTGAAGGTAGCTGGTATTTGTTGCTGAGCTGTAGCTATACTTATATAAGCAATTATGAACAATGCCGCGTATGCAAAATATTTAATATATTTTGTTTTTTTATTTTTATGATTGCTATTCTTCATATTAATCTTGTTCTTGTTTTTTTCTATTTATAATTAATTATTTTTTATTTATGTAATTTATAAATTTTTGCTTTTATTGTTTTTTATTATTATTTTTACTTAAATTTAAGGAATCTATTATTTAAATAATGACCTACTCTGCGACCTAAAGGTCGCAGTATCTATTTGATTAAAGGGCGAGATGCAGTTGTCCTGATATGTCCTGCCTTCTAATATAGTTTTGCAATGTATCCTCGTCCCTTGGACCAACGCTACCGTTGCTGTATCCTGCACTCCAAAAATGTCCTTGAAAATACCGCAATCTGTGTTTAGGCATTTCTTTGAACACTTTATATGATGAATATC
>JBMFSA010000031.1:0-8053 GCA_049967795.1 Candidatus Micrarchaeia archaeon
ATCACCGCAATAATATAACTAGAAAGCTTTAAATATATTTTTCATTTTTTCTTTTGTGTTAGATGGATAACGAATATATTATTCAATAAAAATTAAGAGATATTTTGCTTCTGATCTATCTACTTATATATGTTATCAACTTATACGTAGAGGTATCATTCAAAGAATAAAAATAACAACGAAGATACTCTCTATAAAATATAATATAATAATATTAGTTGGTATTTTAAGATATAGAATATTCAAGAAGAAGCACTTAAAACAGAATATAAACGTAAACATAATATTGAAACTGATTCAACTCAAAATGAGAAATAATAATCAAAAAGAAATAAAAATTAAATTATTAATATATTAATTATTCTCCTCCTGCTCCTCCTTCCATTCATATCACCGCAATAATATCACTAGGAAGCTTTAAATATACTTCTCATTTTTTCTTTTGTGTTAGATAGATAACGAATATTATTTTAGGAATTATATATTATAAATTAAATAAACTATTATATTCTGCATTATCTATTTTCAATAAATATCATAAAGATAAAAGTAAACACAACTCTGAATGAGCAAACTCAAAATGAGAAATAGATTATAAAAATAATAAAATAAAAAATTAAAATATTTTTATTCTTTTATATTTTTTAATGTCCTCCATCTCCTCCTTCCATTCATATCACCGCAATAATATAACTAGAAAGCTTTAAATATATTTTTCATTTTTTCTTTTGTATTAGATAGATAACGAATATTTCTTAAATAAATATAAAGTTAGTTAATAATTTTTATTCCATTATATCATTTAATTATAAAGTTATTTATTTTTATATTTATAATTATTAAATAATTAATCTATTTGTGAAAGAAATGAATAAATCTTTCATCTAAAATAATAAAATAATAAATTAAATGATTATAATGATTGAATATTTGAATACACCGTTTAAAGATGAAGAAAGCTTGGCTGTGCTTAATCCTTATGTCAAGGAATGGTTCACGAAAAACTTTGATGAAGTTACGCCGCCACAGAAATTTGGATTTAAGCTCATAAATGAAGGGAAAAATATACTTATAACAGCACCTACAGGCTCAGGGAAGACATTATCAGCATTTCTATCAATAATAAGCAAGCTTTTTGATTACTCACTTGAAGGTAAGCTTGAAAACAGGACATACTGCATATATGTATCCCCGCTTAGAGCCCTCAACAATGATGTAAAAAGAAATCTTACAAAACCGCTTGAAGAAATATTTAATTTAGTGATAAAAGCAAAAGGAGTAAATATAATAAAAGAGAGTATAAAGAACATCACAATAGGCGTTAGGACTGGCGATACAACCCAGAAGGAAAGGAGGGATATGCTTGCACATCCTCCACATATACTTGTAACTACTCCTGAAAGCCTCGCAATACTGCTCAATTCGCAAAGATTTGTAGAACATCTGAAAGATGTAGAGTATTTTATAGTTGATGAGATTCATGAGCTTGCAAACAATAAAAGAGGTGTTCATCTATCTTTATCTATTGAAAGATTGGGTGCAATTGTCAACAAGCCTTTTGTTAGAATTGGATTGGGTGCAACATTATATCCATTAGATGAAGCGGCAAAGTTCCTTGTGGGCTATAATGGGAGCGAACCGAATGATTGTATTGTTGTCGATGCATCATGGAGCAAGAAGATTGATGCAAAGGTTGTAAGCCCTATTAAAGATATAATATATGCTGATGATGAGGAGATTGAAGATTCAATGTATAATGAAATAAATAAAATTATAAAGCAGAACAAAACCTCATTGATATTTACAAATACAAGGAGCGGCACTGAGAGAGTGATCTTCAACCTTAAAAAGAGATTTGGATATGGAGAGGAGATAGCAGCGCACCATAGCTCACTATCAAGAGAATCAAGGCTTGAAGTAGAAGAGCTGCTTAAGAAAGGTTCGCTGAAGTGTGCTGTTACATCAACAAGCCTTGAATTAGGAGTTGATATAGGTTCTATTGAAACAGTAATTCAGCTTGGCTCGCCAAAAAGCGTCACAAGGGCTATACAGCGTATAGGCAGGGCAGGTCACTCATTCAAAGAAACAGCAAAAGGAGTTGCAATTGTATTAAATA
Source organism: Candidatus Micrarchaeia archaeon (assembly GCA_049967795.1). Taxonomy (GTDB): domain Archaea; phylum Micrarchaeota; class Micrarchaeia; order Micrarchaeales; family Micrarchaeaceae; genus JAJZYD01. The sequence goes on from JBMFSA010000031.1 coordinate 2,117, forward strand.
GAGATGATCTTATTGAGTGTGCAGTTATGTTTGACTCTGCACTCAAAAAGAAGCTTGATTCATTTACAGTCCCGCAAAATGCGCTTGATGTACTCGCACAACATATTATAGGAATGTCATTGACAAAGAAGTGGGATGTTGATGAGGCTTATCTATTGGTTAAGAAAAGCTATGCATATCACAATCTACCGAAGAGTGATTTCCTATCTCTGCTCGATTATCTTGCAGGCAAATATGTTGGATTGGAAAGCAGAAGGGTATACGGAAAGATATGGTATGATGAAAATGAAAATTCATTTGGAAGGAGGGGGAAGTATACAAAAGTAATCTACATGCTCAATCTTGGAACTATACCTGATGAAGTTGCAATAAATGTTTTTAAAGGAAACAAGTGGATAGGAAATATTGAAGAGGAGTTTACAATGATGCTGAAACCAGGAGATATATTTACACTAGGAGGGCGGTTATACAAATTTGAATATACAAAAGGCATGAAGTGTTATGTTAGTGATTCAACATCAAATTCACCTACAATACCACCATGGTTCTCAGAGCAGCTCCCTTTGTCATATGAGCTTGCAAACAATATCAATGAATTTAGATATGAAATGCTGAAAGCAATTGAGGCGTCTAAAAGCAAAAAAGGATTCAAAGATATAAGCAAGATAAAAGAGAAGGATATTCCAAACAATATAAGAGATATACTTTCAAAACTGCCTATCGATGAAAATTCTAGAATAAATATATACCAGTATTTTATGGAGCAGTATATCTTTGCAAAGAACATTCCAAACAAATCCCTTTTGCTTGTTGAGCTTACAAAGAGCCCTTCAAATGATAAATATTATCTTATCTTCCATTCATTGTTTGGAAGGAGGGTTAATGATGCACTTTCAAGAGCAGTTGCAATAAAGATAGGTGAAATTCTGGAAGAAGATGTAAGCATAAATATAAGTGATAATGGATTTGTAATAACTTTTGACGAAGAGCCGAAAATAAATCAGAAGATCATTGATCAGATAATGGATGAGCTTGCATCATCTAGCATAATATCGCTGCTAAAGCGCAATATAAGAAATACAGAAATGATGAAAAGAAAATTCAGGCATGTCGCTGCTAGGGGCTTTATGATTCTTAGAAATTATAAAGGTTATCAAATACCAGTTGGAAGGCAACAAGTGAGCTCACAAATACTTTTAAAAGCAGTTGAAGAGATGGACCCTAATTTTCCAATATTGAAGGAAACATATAGAGAGATAATGAACGACCTTATGGATCTACCAAAAGCAGAAGAAGTATTATCAAAAATAAGAAAAAAAGAAATCATATGCAAGCTTATTAAACTACAGGTGCCAAGCCCATTCTCACATACACTTCTGACATTTGGACAGAGTGATGTTATTATGATAAAAGATAGACATAAATATCTTCAAGAACTTCATAAATTAGTTATGAAAAGGATAAAGAAGTGATTTTATGAAATTGACAAAAGATATAGAGCTGATAGATGGATTGCCTGTTTTGTATATAAAAAGCATAAATGCGCTTGTTATATCAGACATGCATTTAGGTTATGAAGGCGTAATAGCAAAGCATACAGGAACAGTTCTGCCGAAAATGAATTTAAAATATATAAAAGACATAATCAATGAAGCACTGACAAAAAAACATGCAACGCAGCTCATTGTTGACGGTGACATCAAAAATGAATTTTCAAAGATTGATGAAGAGGAATTTAATGAACTCCTTGATTTTGTAAAATTCATAAAGGAGAAGAAGCTGCTGCTCGTGCTCATAAAAGGAAACCATGACAACTTTGTTGATAAATATAAGGATACTTTTAAATTGGGTATTTTTTCACAAGAAGCAAGGATTAATGACTACTTGTTCTTCCATGGAGAGGAGCTGCCCAAGAATACAGAAGGCATAAAGATGCTTATAATGGGGCACGAACATCCTACAATAGGCATCAGAACAGTTGGAAACAAAATTGAAAGGATCAAGGCATTTCTCTATGGTAAATACTTTAATATACCAATCCTTGTTATACCTGCAATAAGCTACTTTGCAGGAGGCTCTGACATTAATCTAAAACCTAAAAGCGAGCTTCTATCTCCAGTATTCAAGCATATTGATTTGGATTCAATGCATGCAATCGCAGTAGGCTATGGCTCAACAATTGACTTTGGTAAGCTCAAAGACCTAAGATGAGATAAAAAATATTAAAATATAAAAAGATTAGAATTATACTACTGCACTGCTTATAAACAGGAACATGATGTTTATAATGAATATGATTGAAACGAAAGCCGCTAATATATTTATAATATTTTTATTCTTTATGTTTGTTTTATATATTCTCCAACCGTCAAAGAATGGCAGTGGCAGCAGATTCACTATTCCTATAGATATATTGAATATGAAGGACAGCACAACAATTGAATAAATAAAATACCAAAACTGTGTAGATAGATTATTTTTTAACTCATTTCCAACTTCAACTCCAATATATCCTTTTGTTGAATTATCAATTGATATTGCTTTGAATGAGTAAGAGCCATTATTAGTAACAACACTTATAATTTTTCCAGGAATATCGTTTGACGCAGCAACAGCAAAGCTCGACATGTTTACAATCTTTACATTATTCCAATATAATATCTGTGTATTCGGCTTCAATACATTTGCGGCAGGAGTATTGCTTATTGTGCTAATTACAAATACACCTTTTGAATATAAGCCAGGCACTATAAAATAAATCATTAATAGCATAATTACAAAAAAGATTATAGAGGCAAGAAGATTTATTGCAGAACCAGCAGCAAATATTCTAGTCTGCTTCATGCTGTTTAACTTTGATATTTCTTTTTCATCAGGCTCAACAAACGCACCTACAGGTATTATGCCAAATATTAACAAACCCATAGATTTTAATTTTATATTCTCTATGCGCGATAATATTCCATGTGAGAACTCATGTATAACAAGCAGAATAATTAAAGCTATTAATCCGGCAAAAAGAGGTACATCAATTCCAGGTATAACCGGCGCAATCCCGGGTATAATGCTTTGAAGTGCTTGTGTTTTTACAACACCTGTATTTAATGTTGTTGTAAGAAAGCTGCCAAAAGCAATTGAATCTATAGCAGTAAGATAAACAAGCAAAAACATTATATAGCCACTGAGTCCAAATATTACCCCAATAGCTAGCGACAAGATTGGAATAATTAAGCTTGTTGGATTGACTGCAGAAGATTGTGAAACACTTGCAGAAACGCTTGCACTCTGCAATTGTGGCAGATTTATAAATTGAAGCCCTGATGAGGTTTCGGGCAGCACAAACAACAGTATAAATATAAGAGACAATACCCCAAATATATATTCATACCTCCCTATTCTCTTTTTTAATAAAGGATATGAAAGCAGGCCAAAGCCGAGAATTGCCCCCCATATCGGCAGGCGCTTCCAGAACTCCCTATATTTTTTTGATATTGAATCAATTATATTTAAGCCCTTTTTTGTCGACAGCAGATAGAGTCCATCGCCACCTTGAAGCCCATTCAAAGCGCGTATGATTATCCCAATTATAATGAGCAGAAGGAGTGCAGCCCCCCATTGTAGAATGACGCCGAGAAATGAAGATATATAAATAAAATAAATTGAAATAATTCCTAGAATAAATATAATAAATGTAATAAATATACGCAGACTTTTGCTTTTAATCAGAGGTTTTATTTTTGCATTTTTTTCATTATTATTTTTACTTTTAAATTCAGTGCTTTTACTTTTATTTTTGCTTTTATTGCTAATTGCTGTACTGCTTGAAAATTTAGCATTATTTTTATTTTCAACAATTTTATCTTTTTGCATTTTATTCACACTATAATAGAGATATAAAATATTACAATCAAAAGGATATTTACATTTATTGAAACAACTTTATTAATATTATTAATATTTTATTTTATATTTTAACAAAAAAACTAAGATTACTAAGATTTTATATATAGATAGATAAAAAAATATAATAAATATATCTTTCAAATAATTATTAATCAGGAAATTAAACTTTAAAAATAATTAGATTGTTGAAATTTGAAATATTTGGTGAATGTTATGGAAGAATGCGAACTCTGCGGAAAAAAGATTAGTACTATATATATTGCTGAAATTGAAGGTGTCGAGTTCAGATTATGTGCAGCTTGTGCTAATGGCAAGAAAGTTTTGAGAGTAGAAAGAGAAGGATCAAAAGAAGATAAAATAAAAGCAACAAAAAGCAAAATAGAGATTAAGAAAAGCATATCAAGAGAGGATATGGAGCTTGTAGATAATTATTCTAAAGTGATAAAGGAGGCAAGGGAAAGGATGAAGATTCCTGTCAAAGTCCTTGCAGAGATGCTCAATGAAAAGGAGAAACTTCTATTGCATATAGAAGAGGGGAAGATGAAGCCTACACTCAAATTGATTGATAAGCTTGAGAAAACGCTCAATATAAAGCTTCTGAAAATTCCTGAAGATCTGCAAAACGGAGGCTCAAAAAAATCAAACGATGAAGTTACAATAGGAGATTTTTTAAATAATAAAAAAGAGGAGTGAAAATAATGGCAGTTGACCTCAGCAAGCTTGTATGGAAGAGGAAGTTTGATTTTGATGAACTTAAAGGAAAAGTGCTTGCTGTTGATGCTTATAATATAATCTTTCAATTTCTATCTGTGATAAGACAGCAGGATGGTATGCCACTAAGTGATTCACACGGCAATATAACAAGCCACTTGTCTGGACTATTTTATAGAAATATAGAGCTGATGGGCTATGGAGCAAAGCCTATATATGTATTTGATGGTATACCGTCAATCCTGAAGCAGAAGACGATAGAAGCGAGGATGAATAGAAGAGAGGAGGCATATAAGGCATGGAAGAGCGCTATTGAAGAGGGGAAGATAGAGGAGGCGAGGATTTATGCACAGTCAAGTACGAGAATAACAAAGGAAGTAGTGGAAAGTGCAAAGAAGCTATTGAGCTATATGGGCATACCATTTATCAATGCACCAAGTGAAGGAGAGGCCCAGGCTTCATATATGTGCAAAGAGGGTTTGGCTTATGCTGTTGTAAGCCAGGATTATGACACAATGCTCATTGGAGCGCCAAGAGTGCTTAGAAATCTTACGATAAGCGGAAAAAGGAAGCTACCAAAGAAGAACATCTATATCAATGTCGAGCCAGAAATACTTGAATTTGAAAAAACCTTAGAATCATTGAATATAAACCATAGACAGCTTATATGGATAGGAATACTTCTTGGAACAGACTTTAATGAAGGTATCAAAGGAGTAGGACCAAAGACTGCATTGAAGATTGTTAAAGAAGCATCAAGCATCAAAGATATTGAAAATTATATAAAAGATAAATACAATGCAGAATTTGAAGTTGACCCGAATGAGCTTGAGAATATGTTTCTAAATCCTGAAGTTAGAAAAGTTGATGAAAATGAGATAAAGGAAATGGAGAAAAGCCCAAACAAAGAAGAAATATTAAAGTTTATGTGCGATGAGCATGAATTTGACAAAGAAAGAATATCAAAGTATCTTGATAAGCTTGTAAGCATAAAGAATGAAAACAAACAAGAAGGAATAGGAAGATGGATGTGAAAAGAAAAAATATTGATTCTATTTCTTATAATCCTGATATTTTATAAAAAAGATGAGAGGAAGTGGGGCTTTCGCCCCACATACCCATTCAACCGGGTATAGACCAAGTTGTAGAGTCACTTCCACTGATCTTGACATTGATTTGGAATTTGCGATCTATACTTCCATCATGGAAGATCTTGAAAGCAAGTGCATCAAACTGCACTATGCCCGATACAATCTCCTTCAATGTCTCAACCAATGCTGTTCCTCTTGCTACTGCTTCTTCATATTCATCTTGATCCATTTC
>JBMFSA010000032.1:0-7282 GCA_049967795.1 Candidatus Micrarchaeia archaeon
TTTTTGATTGGTTGAATATAGGGAATCCACTTATCCACAGATATTCACTTTCTTTGTATGTACCTGCATTATTGAGCAAAGATGGAAGTTCTGAATTGGTTATTCTCATTAAGTTATCTCCTCCATTAAATGAAAATGATGTGAAGGTTATGCCTCCTCCATTATTTGATGCAATAGGCTCTGTTGACAATGGTACTTGACTATTCATAGCATCTGTATAAGGACTGTCCATTGGGAATGAATTTAATACATACTTGCCTGCACCTGGATTTGGATATGCATAATTACTTGAACTATTTTGCAAACTCTTTGTGTAGCTTGGCTGACCTGTTGTTACTCCTCTATTTAATACTGAACCAATCAGTGCTTGGAATTGGTATGCACCGCTGATTGTACTTGATGAGGATAGGTTCAACCATACTTGTGGATTTGATATTGTGTATGAAGAGCTTGGTACTGTAACACTCAAAACACTCTGCGCTTGTGTTGCATTAACACTTGCTGTTACGCCGACTGTTTTGTATGCCAAGTTTCCTATAGCAGCTGCTATGTTACCTGCTGCTACACCATCGCTTGGTTGTGCTGCTGATCCAATTACTATTTGTACTTGTGGCTGACCCAAATTGTTTATTATGGGTACGTTATTGAAACTTATAGGACCTGCGAACGCAAGCCCGAGACCTAATAAAGCTGCACCCGCAGCTAATGCCGTAATTCTCTTTATGTTTAGAGTTTTCACTTTCTCACCTAAATATTTTTAGAATAACATCTATTGAAAGGTATTTAAATAGATATGTTATTTATAAACCTTATTTTATAAATTAAATTTTATTATACGTCTTTTGCTGAACTTTTGTTCTATTTTTATCAAAGTGCTCCGTCAGTACTACTTTTTTGCATATTTTTAATTATAATTTTGATTATTTTAAATTTTATAATAATTTATAATTTTTTATTTTTAATTTTTATTTATTTTTTATTATTTTTTAATTATATTGTTACAATTTATTGTTACAATTCACTACTATATATTATTACTATATATTATATATACCAATATTTAATATTAAATTAATATTAATAAATATTAATAAATTTATTTATAATTTATTTTTATTAAATTAAACTATTATTTATAAATATTATTCTTAACCTTACTTTCATTCAAGTATTTTATAAAAATATACCAGGAAGGCTTTAAGAGCCTGCTTCTATTGCTTGTATTATTTAGAAGACCAAAGTCTAAATTATATGGTTTATGTTCATAGCCAACAAGATTGAACCATATAATCCCTTTTATGAAAGGCTTTGATAGATATAAAGAGAATGATTGATTCAAGAATACTGCTTGTTTATTTAAGGAATCATTTAATATATAAGAGGGAATTCCTGTCCCATTGTTTGAAGGAATTCCAGTTTCTGTTATAAATATAGGCTTATCAGTTAACTTTTCATATAGATCAATCTGGTTACTTATTATAGACCTTAAAGTTAGATTTGATGATACTGATTGATTAAGTAAATATTTATCATCTGTATATACATGAAGGGATATTGCATCGCAGTATTTTGACAATCCATATTGCCAAGCAGCAGAAGCCCATTCATAATCTGGATCTTTTATAGATGCACTTCTTTGGCCATCATATACATTGTCGCCTCCAAAACATAAAACAAGATCTGATTTATTATATGCTTTTATAATATTATATGCACTCTCCACCATAATATAATAATTGAAAGGTCTTCCATTTTGAAAACCGCTTTGAAAGATAGGCAATTGCGGCTCATTCCATATCTCCCATATATGAATTTCTGGATATGCTCTTATAATTTTATAAACAGTACTATTCCAATCGTTAAGAGTCCAGTTGCAATTATTTATTGAGGGATTGCAGGGAGATGAAAGATTAAGCGATGTATAATCAATAATCCCTATAAAATTTGCCCCTTCTTTTGTAAAATTATTTATTGTTTTTTCTTGGTTTTTGTTTAATGTTATATCTTCTCTAAAATATTTTATTCCAGAATCAATTGCAAATTCCATTAAAGTAATGTTTGATGAAGCGGCAACCCCTATTATAGCATTAGCATTGATTAAATTTGCACTGCTAAAATAATTAGCACTTTTTGTTGAATTAGCAGAATTATAGTTATTGAATGATAGACTTACAAAAAAGATTGCAGCAATTGCAGTCAAAATAATTATTGAAAGTATAAAATAAATTTTTTTATTATTCATAATCCTGCCATAAGAATAAAATTAAATAAAATCAAATAATAAATTTATCATTTTATTTTTATTTTTTTTTGATTATTCATTATGTATAATTCATTTTTATAATCTTTGAATCTCCGTTTGCATAAACAAGCTGTGCAGTTACATTGCCGCTGCTCAATGCGCAGCTGTTGAACCCACATTCATTCAGCATCTTATATAGATTTGTACGGAAAAGCTTTGGGCTCACTAGTATTGCAGTACCGATCTGCGTTCCCGAATATTCAATAAGAAGTGTGTAATTTGCAGTCTTGTTGTATGGGCTTGTAATTATATTATAATCATAGTTAGTTGTATTCATAAATTCTATATTCTTTATATATGTATAATTATTACTATTTGCAAAACCTAAAAGACCATAAACAGTTGGAGTATTTGATATAGTATTTGAAGATAGTGTAGGCTTTGTCATAACAAGCACTGCTTTATATCCATTTGGAGGATTTGAAAATATGTATAGATTGCTCGTTGAGTTGTTTGAATATGTATAATTTGCAAAAGGTGTAAATCCATAATCATTTAGATTGTCTTCAATGCTTCCATTGATTTGCAAATTGCTTTTTGACAATCCATTAATATTCAAATTTCCTACTAGCTCTGAATAAGGTGCAAATGAAATAGAGCCACTCCATGCACCGCTCTCGCTTGCAATATTTCCTGAGAATATAACCTGACCTCCAGCCAATCCATCAATCATTATATTGCTTGTTCCAAATCCATTGATTAATGAAATAGCACCGCTTGAATTGTACTGCATCCTTACAGTTCCATTTAAAACTCCTGGATTTGATTTTGAAAGACTTACTACATTGAGAGTGCATATAGAAGCTGAATCGCTGCAGTGCATGCTGCCTTTTACAGGTATTGGATTTGTTATATTTCCTTCTATAGCGATTCCAGCAAGCTCATCATACCAGAAGTTTCTTGCCAATATATAATTTGGCTTGAATGCTTTGTTGTATAGATAAGCATTATCAGGAGTTCCATTAAATAGATAACTATGATACTGCTCAATCCTTATTGAATTCTCTCCTCCGACACTATCCATAAAGCTTGTTCTATTGCCTATTGCTTCAACCAATGATCCATCAGGCCAAAGTGCAAGAATTCTTGAATTTATAGGAGTATTATTGCTCATCCATTCGAGCGCTTGGAAGAACATAGGATTAACTCCATCTGCAGATCCTACCTGCGCAATCGATGAACTATAAACCATTGAGAACTGCAATACAATAATTGCAATTACAAAGCCTAAGTATATTGCAACAGTAGGAATTTTACTATTCTTTATATTGATATAGAAAGGACTGAAGAATAAATAGATTATATATATAGCATATGCAGAGAATATTGCAATAGGTAGAGAGAGCATGGAATTAAATCTTATTGCGCCTCCTTGAAGATATGCCATCACTATAAAGTATACAAGCATGACAACAAACGCGCTGCTCATATTGAATGTAAATTTGCTAATCTTCATCTTAGTTTCATTATCATGAAGATGTGCTAGGAAGATGAATAAAAGTATGCCTAAGGGTGCTAGGATTAATTGGAAGCCGAAACTGCTAAACAAGAAAGATATTGAAGGTCTTTGGAGCTCTTCAGTTGTTACTCCAATATTAGATTGTTGATATATTGCATGACCATTCGTTACAAAACTACTTAATGAAGAAATGCTTAAAACAGATATTACTGCCAATCCTATTATAACAATAACAAAAGCCAACCTTTTCTTATAATTTCCAAAATATTTTCCAATAGCGCTATTTTTATTAATTTCAGAAACAAGCAGATATGAAGCAAGCAATGAAGCTGCTATAGGCAAGAATAGAATAAAGAAGCCGTTTCCTGTTATAAGTGTGGGATAAGAAATATCTAAAGCAGTATAAGCAAGATCAAGTATATAGCTTATGAATGAAGCCACAAGCATCAATGCAACATCAAAATTCAGTTTATTATCTTTAATAATAAATGCATAGAATGTAAGTGCACCTGCGCTGAGCATAAATAATTCGGGTACAATAACACCTCCTGTCCATATTAGGAAGCCGAAACTTATCCATACTCCTGCTATGATTGTATAAATATATTTCTTTCTTTTATCATTCTGATAAACAATTGCAAGAAGAATAATCAATGCAACCATTATAAAGAATGATACCCAAGTATCTCCTCTATAAACAAGTGCAGCAGTTCTTGCAATATTTCCGCTTGATAGAGCAACAAAGAGCATTGTAAGTAAGCCAAGCAGTCTGCTTTTTGAAAGATACTTTGCAAGGAAGTAAGCAGCAATCGCATCAAGAACTCCGAATACTGGACCCATAACGCGCATTATATCCAATATGCTAATACCAAAAAACCTCAAGAAGAAATATGGAATTGTTGTCATATATAATAATCCAGGATCTTCACCTCTAGGATTTGGTGTGGGATACCCTGATAAATTAATATATTTAGGAAGTATAAATCCTTGGGCAACAGATTGTTTTATCATAGTATAATAATAATAGCCGTCAGGCTCAAACAGTCCTTGAATTCTGAGCATAGGCAATCTAACATATAGTGCAATTATAAGTATTAGCAGAGCAACAATAATGAATGTATATTTATTGTTCTGTATCGACTGTATATTAATCTTTAATCTCTTATTCCTTTCATTATTTTCTTTATTTTCATTACTACCAATATTGATACTGTTTGCATTTGTCAAATTTTGATTGTTGGAAGGATTTTGAATAGCAGAATTATTATTTTCTTGAATACTTTGATCCATTATAAAATCACCGAAAATAAATTAATATCAAATATTGAAAATATAGAGAAAATATAAATAAAACTTATTAATAAAGAATATTAATAATAAAATATAAATTATATATTTATTAGAAATGTTTTTATATCTATTCAAAAATTAATCAAAAAATTAAATTAAAATTAAATTATAAATTTAAATTATACATGGCTTGGCGTATATGCTTCAGCTGTATTATTTATGAAGAAAGTGTATGTTGAACCTATAAAAGCCGAACTATTTGTTGTGTTAAACCACAACATTATAGTGTACTCACCTGCTCCCTCTTGCTTAATTAATTTAAGTAAATTAAATGAAATATCAAATTTATTATTTTCAACAATATAAGTTGAAGCATTAACATTAATTACTCCAGGGAAATAAAAACTGCGATCCCCTTGTGAATATGCGACTCCAGCAACAATGTTTCCATAACTATATGAAGAGGTATTTGCAAGCTCAGCATTAGTCATATTATGCACAGGTGGATCATAGCTGATTTCAATATTATCAAGCGACATATTTTTATTTAATATTTCTCCTTTTAAATTTACTGTATCACTTTTTGTTATATTTGGAGTATTATAAAACCATGCAATATAGTTATTTATAAAATCTTCAGTAAAATAAACAGTTGTATGATTGAATGCAACACCTATACTCACTTGATTATGGTATGGATTCAATATATTATCTCTATGACCATTATCACAACATGTATAATCATTGTACATCATATTATATTCCATCTTCTTTAGTGCGCTTGTAACATTTATACCATCACTCTGATAAATATATGCAACGTTTTCTTGGACTGCACCTTTTCCTCCAAGCAGCGTATAGCGCATATAAGGTTTCATTCCATAGATATCCCAATGGCTAAAGTAATCGTATTTCAACATACTATCTGAATGCTGCTGAGCTGAGGTTATATTTGACAACGAGACAGGTGGAAGCCCATATTTTGCTCTATCATTATTTATAAGTGTTAGTGCATATGCAATTGTGCTATTTGAAGGTGTATAATTTTTTATATGCTGCGGTGAAGGATATGTCAAATTTTCTGTTTTATTTATTGTTGTATTACTGCTTGTATTGGTATATGGATAACCAAGATTGATGGAAGAGGTATTAGGTGTTGAATTAATATGAAGAATTGTTGAAGGAACTGGTGAAAATGGAATCTGCGTTGATATGAAGTAGAATACAAAAGCAGTAAGAATACCTAGAACAATAATAGCAACAAATTCTTTTATCAAAACCTCACTTATTAAACTATTTATTTTATTATTTTATTTTTATTTTTTTTTGTTTTTTTTATTTTAATCCTTGATATTTTTATTTCTTTTTTATCTTCTTTTATTTTTTATTTATTAAAATATTATTTATTTCTTTACATTAAAAGTATTATTGACGTGCCTAATATATAAAATTAAGTGATTATATGATTTATAATATAGAAAATAATATAGTAAATAGATATAAAAAGATTTTTAATGAATCAGAGCAAGATATAGATGCATTTTTAGTTATGAATACAGAGATTGCTGATGTAAATTTTAGATATCTTACAGGATTCACTTCTGGGGTATTTGAGGACTCTTATTTAATAGTTGAAAAAGAGCATGCAACACTTATAACAAGCCCACTTGAATATGAAACTGCAAAAAAGATGAAACCTAGTATAATGGATATAATAAATGTAAGGACAGGAGATGAATTAAAAAATATATTAAAAAGAATGCTTGAAAGTAAAAAAGTTGGAATAAATGAAAAGTTTATTTCAATCTCTTCTTATAAGGAACTAAAAAAGATTAATGCAAAGTTCATTGATGCATCAGAAATATTATCAAATGCACGAGCTATAAAGGATGAATATGAAATAGAAAATATAAGAAAAGCCAACAGAATAACAAAAAAAGCACTTGGAGAAATAGAAGAATATTTTAAAGTAGGAATGACAGAAAAGCAGCTTGCAGCACACCTTGAATTTTTATTTAGAGAATATGGAGGTGAAGATCTTGCATTTGAAACAATTGTTGCTTTTGGACAAAACTCTGCTCTCCCACACCACTTTTCAAGTGATAGTAAACTAAAAGAGAACAGTTTTATATTAATTGACTGTGGAACAAAATATAGAAATTACTGCGCAGATGTAACGCGTACATTCATTTTCAAACCAGACAAGAATTCAACAAAATACAAAAAAATGA
>JBMFSA010000033.1:0-5906 GCA_049967795.1 Candidatus Micrarchaeia archaeon
TTTGTTGCATCTGCCATATTCACACCTTTTAATTCTTTAATTATATATCAATAAAAAATAAATAGATTTGCTTATTTTCTTTATTTTATATTTTTTTATTATTTTTATTATTTTATGCTTCCACTTAATGTCATTTTCATGCATTTTATACTTAAATCTTTTAGCCTTTTATATAATTCCGTATCATTTGTGACAACTTTTGCATCAATCGATTGTGCATATTTGTAGATCCATTCATCAACAATGTTGTTGTCATTAACTATATTAATATCTTTATGTTTTATTGCTTCCAATGCAGTCTTTGCATATACTCCTCTCTTTCCAGTGCTTTTAGCAATATTTTTTAGCTCCCTAATTATTCCTTTTGATATGATGATTTTGCAATTAGGATAACTAATCTTTACTAATTCAAATATATCTTTATTATATGTGAATCCAAATAATATTGAGCTCGTATCTATTATAATATTACATTCTTCTTCAAGCATTAAAAATCACAATAAATTAATTATATTAATTTTTAATATAATAATAATTTTAATATGATAAAATTATACAATATGTTTATTAATACTCTTTGTTTACATTTGAGTTGATAAACGAAATTATACTACATGTATATAAACTTATTTTTTTATAGTTCAAAATATAAATAAAAAATATAAACAAAAATATAAAAATGATAAGTGGTTTTATGGAAAGAAAAAATTATAATAAAAAAATAGACAAAGTAGATACAAACACTAGAAAGAAAAGAGTTATAATAATGGGGGCTGCAGGGCGCGATTTTCATAATTTTAATACTCTTTTTAGAGACAATCCCAATTATGAAGTTGTTGCATTTACTGCAACCCAAATTCCTTATATAGTTAATAGAATATATCCAAAAGAACTCAGCGGCTCTCTCTATCCAAAAGGAATAAAGATATATGATGAATTGGATTTACCTTTGCTTATCAAGAAGTTAAAAGTTGATGAGTGCATTCTATCATATAGTGATTTGAGCTTTACAACAGTTATGGACAAAGCAAGCATTGTCAATTCCAATGGCGCTGATTTCTCCCTAATTGCTCCAGAGCGCACAATGCTGAAATCAAAGAAGCCTGTAATAGCAGTATGCGCCGTAAGGACTGGAAGTGGAAAGTCTCAAACAACACGCTATATTGCATCAATGTTGAGAGATTTAAATTATAAAGTTGTCATAATAAGGCACCCCATGCCCTACGGAATATTAAAAGAGCAGATAATGCAGAGATACGAGACACTTAAAGATCTTGATAAATATAAGGCTACAATTGAAGAGAGAGAAGACTATGAGCCGCATATAAGGAATGGCTTTGTTGTTTATGCTGGAGTTGACTATGGAAAGATATTAGAGAGTGCTGAAAAAGAAGCAGATATTATAATATGGGATGGAGGCAACAATGATGCACCTTTTATAAAGCCTGATTTGCTGATTACAGTTGCAGATCCATTGCGCGCTGGCAATGAGCTTAATTATTATCCTGGCGAAATTGTTGCAAGAATTGCTGATGTGCTGCTTATCAACAAAATCAACTCTGCGAGCAAGGAAGAGATAGATGTTGTTACAAATAATCTTCATTTAATTAATCCAAAAGCAAAGATTGTTTATGCAGAATCTGTTGTTAATGTTGATAATCCAAGATTAATAACAGGCAAGAAGGTTCTTGTTGTTGAGGATGGACCTTCAATAACCCATGGCAATATGAAATTTGGTGCTGGGACTGTTGCAGCAAAGCTTTATAATGCTGCTGAATTTGTTGATGCAAAGAAGTATGCAGTTGGCACAATCAAAGAGACATTCAAGAAATATCCAAAGCTGGATGTTGAATTGCCTGCAATGGGCTACTCTCCAAAACAAATAAAAGATCTTGAAGCAACTATAAACAATGCAGAATGTGATTCTGTTGTATCCGCTACGCCAACAGATCTGAGGAGAATATTAAACTTGAATAAACCTCTTGCACAAGTTTCATATGAGCTCAAGCCAAGGGGAAATGAACTTCAAGATATAATAAAGAAATTTGTTGCAAGAATTAAAAAATAATCAAAGAATATTGACAAAAGATTGTATGTTTTACAAAAATATTAAGTTGAATATATGCAAGGATGTTTATGAGCCCCGTGAAGATTCATTCATGCTTGCAGAAGCTGTAGAGGAGCATGCTTATGGGAGGGTGCTTGACCTTGGCTCTGGCTCTGGTATACAGGGTATTGTTGCGGCGAAGAAGAATTGTATTGTAGATTTTGCAGACATCGATGAGAATGCACTCAAATGTTCAAAGCTCAACGCCGAGCTCAATATCATCAAAGCTGAATTTATAAAAAGTGATCTATTTTCAAATATAAATAAGCACTATGATACAATTATATTTAATCCTCCATATCTGCCGAGCATCAATTCAAAGAATGAGACTGCGCTTGATGGGGGTGAAAATGGAAGAGTATTAATTGAAAAATTTCTCAGCAACTATAGCAATTATCTTAACAGCAATGGAATTTCACTGATTGTGGAGAGTTCATTTAACAATTATGAGCAAGATGTTGAAAAATATCATGCAGAAATTATAAAGAAAGAGCATTACTTTTTTGAAGATATTGTAGTCTTAAAGTTAAAAAAATAAGAGAGGAAAAGAAAAAATAAAAGATAAATATATTATTTACCAATTCTTTCTGTCAACAACCATATAATCATTGACAGCTAATACTGCGCTATAAGGAATCTTAAGCTGACCTCCTTCAACATTCATCTTGCTTACTAGGCTGCTATCAAGATTTGGTTCAACTATTACATATGTTATCTCTCCTGTAATCTCATTAATCTCGAGATCAAATAGCCTTCCAACATCAAATCCATCTGTTGTCACAACCTTCTTACCAACAAGCTGTCTTGCTATTATAAATTTTACCATTAAAACACCTAACTAGTCGTCTTTATCTAATATTTAATGATATAATTTATATACTTTATGCTTAATTTATGATAGCGGAATTTTTTTATTTTTATAATATTTTCATAATTTTTTTGCAATATTTATTATAATATTTATTGTAATCATTTACTTATTTTATTTAAATATCAAAATATAAAATAGTGGAAAGTTGACGAAAGATTTATATAAGTTTCAACAACAAATATAATAAAACAGACAGCTGATCTAATCAAAATTTTGTGAGGCTGAATCTGGTGATATTATGGCAAAATCTTATGTAGAATTTGAAGTTTCAGAAGATGTAGTATCTAAGACTGCAGAGGCACTTCAGCTAGCTGCACAGAGTGGAGTAATAAAGAAAGGTGCAAATGAGGCTACAAAAAGCATCGAAAGAGGATTAGCGACATTTGTCGTTATTGCTGGCGATGTTGAGCCAGAGGAGGTTGTTGTTCACATACCAAAAATTTGTGCACAGAAGAAGATTGCATATTCATATATGCCATCAAAAGCAGACTTGGGTAAAGCAATCGGTATAAATGTTCCTTGCGCTGCTGTAGCAGTTGAGAACCAAGGCAATGCCGCACCAATAATAAAAGAAATTATATCAAAAATAACTGGAACAACAGAAAAGCAGAAGGAAATGAAGGGAGAAAGCAAAGCAGCAGAAAAAGAAACTGCACAAGCAAAGAAAGAGAAGAAGCAATAATTTGATATAAAAATATAAAAAGAAAGAAAAATAAATAAAAATTAAGTAAAAAGAATATTGTGATTATATGCCTGAAGGAAATACAAATGAAGCAAACAAAGATCAGCCTTTATTTGCGGGCTACCTTGCAGAAATAATTGATGTCAACCGATCTGTAAAAACAGGTATATATGGAGAGATCTATATAGTATCATGCAGAATATTAGAAGGAAGGGACAAAGGTAGAATAATAAGGAGAAATATGCTTGGTCCAGTAAAGAAAGGAGATGTCGTGAGGCTGCCAGATACAAGCAGAGAAGCGCGTGATATAAAAGTAAAGTAAGGGTGTTGTGAATGAAGTGTTCATATTGTGGTGCTGAAATTAAAAAAGGTACTGGTATAATGTACGTACATAAGAACGGCGATATTAATTACTTCTGCAGCAATACCTGCTACAAAAATAGTATAGTAATGCGTAGGAAGATAAATAAAAAGATTGTTGCAAGGAATGAAGGCAGAATAGTAAAGAAATAATATGGCCTCGTCTTCTTTTCTTATTTTTTAATTTTGTTATTTAAATATTAATTATCTATTCAAATTGCTTCATTATTAAATCTTTGACTTCTGTTATTTTTGGATCTTTGCCAACGCTCATTTTAGGATAGAAGCCTAAGATGCCGAATCTTGTATGATCACCACTCTTCGTATTCTGTGGTTTTTCAAACAATGAGATTTTTGAATATGTAAATATATCAATTGTGTAATGAGGCTTCGCTTCTATGAATATGTCTGGCGCTATAAATTTCTTTGTACCTTTATAATAAGTATCTGCATCTATTACATTTACAAACATCTTATCATTCTCTGCGCTTTTGACTTCACGCAGATCTTTCATCAATTTCTCTTTTAATATTTTCTTCTCGTTATCTTTTACAATTCCATCCTTAAATCTTTTATCATTTATCCATATTGTACCAACACACAAATTTGAAACTTCGGCAAATGCTTTTGTCTGCTTCATATCAAAATCAAATATATGTATTCGTGTATTCCCTTTTGATAAATCTGCTGGAAAGAATTTAGTAAGTATATTTCTTGTCAGCACCTTTATCTGATACGGCATCTTTTCATAACTTTTTCTGAATGTACCTTTATACTTCATCAATGATTCTCTAATAGCATATCTAAAACTAATGCTTTTATCTGCTTTTTCTTCCAATTTTTTATCTACTTTAAGCTTTGCATAACCTTTGTTTATGAGGAAAGTATTTATTAAGAATTTATTATAAACTTCCTGTGCACCATGGTCAGAAACTATAAATAATGATGCACCTTCCTTTTTTGCACGCTCTAATACAAAACTTATGAATGAAGATATTTCAGAATATATTGGAAGCAAGTACTTAGCTTTATCATTTCTATTCATTGTATAATGTTGTATTCTGTCAGTCTCTGTAAAGCACACATATACAAAATTATATTTTTCAGAATTTATAAGCTCTTTTGATAAATTTGAACGTGCTTTTATTGTTTTAACAAATTCAGATACTATATAATCAAGTGTTATTTTTCCATCTGCAAGATCCTTTTCTAAATCTATTTCTCCATGAAAATTATATTTGTCCATCAATCTCTCAATTTTTTCATTACTTGCTTTTGATGGAAGCGGAAAGCCCGTAATCATATCAATATTTTTGTTCAAAGGAAGTTTTGTAATCATAGCAGGGGTTATAACTAAACATTTGTAATTTCTTTCTGCAAGCTCTTCCCAAAAAGGTAAGATTTTATGTGAATCAAAAAACACAAGATCCTTAACATAATTATGATCTATTGTAAAGAAGTCCGGCACTCCATGCTCTCCTGGATCAAGCCCTGTATAAAGGCTAGGCCATGCTGGCCCTGTCATTGGGGGCATTGTAGATTCCAAATTTATTATTGAATTGGATTTAAGAAGCTCATTAAAAGCCTCCATCCCTTTCATACCTTCAAATTCTTTTAAAATAGATAAAGGTGTTGAATCTATTCCTATCAAATAAACCTTATTTGATCGTTTATTTTTTGAATCTTTAACTGTTGTTTTCTTTATAGACATTATATCATCTTTTTAAATTTAAAATATTAAGTATTATAATTTATTATATATAATAAAGATTATTATTAAGTTTGCTTTATAATAAATATAAATATAATAAATAATAAATATAAAATAAATAAAAATATAAATAAAGAAATTTGTAATTTGAATAATTTTATTATATTAATCGAAT
>JBMFSA010000034.1:0-5898 GCA_049967795.1 Candidatus Micrarchaeia archaeon
TGATATTTTTTATACTCGCAATAACACTTGCTGCATATGTTGTATTTAAGAGCAGTCGTTTTATAGAGGGGATAGTAGGTATAGGAAAATATGCGGCAGCATATCCTTTGAATATATATGGAACAGCAGGATTGCTGCTTCTTTCAGTAGTTATGCCAATTGGATTTGCAACATTTTACCCTGCAGAAGCAATATTCAATAAACTTGGAATTGGCGATATTAGTATCATAATCCTTATTGAGTTGTTCATTTTATACTTTTACTATAAGATTTCTGAATGGCTTATAACTAAATACACAAGTGGTGGCGGATAAATAAAATTTTTATATAATAGATTTATTTTAACTTTTTCAACAAAGAAAATAAATCAAAAAAGTTTATAAATATATTTACATAAACATATTTAAGTTAAGTAATTAATTATTTAATTATATTTTAATTATTATTAATTATATTTATTTTCATGATTATTTTGCAAACAATGAATGATAGTATGAACAAGAGGCTTAAATCAAAGATTGTATTTGTTGTTTTTGCTTTTATCTTTTCCATTGCTAGCATTGCAAATGCAACATATGTAAAGATGGTTGAGCCTTATAATATGACACTTTATAATAATAACAGCATTTTTTTGGGCAAGGTGGGACCAGGGCAGGTATTCTATGTCTCAATCTTAGGAAATACTACAAATCTGAAAGGAGAACAGGTTAGTGGAGCGTGGAACAGATTAAATGTCACCGCACCTGTTGGATGGGGGGTAGAGAATTCCTCTTTATATAGAACAACATTATCGGCAAAGGTTACAGTACCTGGAAATGTAAAATATGGATTGTACAATTTGACATTCGAAGCAATAAACATAGGAAATTATTCAAAAGCAGGGACATTAGTATTTCATGCTACAGTTAATGTAACGCCAGATGTCTTTAGGCTTTATGTATACCCGAGTGCAATCAGTGCAGGACCAGGGCAACCAGCAACAATTTATGTTGTCATAAATAATACCGGTGTATCTGACACTCCGTTTGTAATAAATGCAACTGGAATACCTGCATGGAATTATACAGAAACTGTCATTGCGCTGCACCATACAACAAGAACCTTTGAATACCCCGTATATGAAAATGAACCAGGAGTATATAATATAAATATAAATGTAACTTCTTTCAACAGCAAGCTTATACATGAGAGCGCAATGGTAAATTTAAATGTTCAATCATCAATTATAAATGATTATGAAGCACTTGGTGAAGGAGCGCTGACTTTTCCTATAATATATGCACCTGCATATGCATTTATGAATTTGATAGGTAAAATTTTTAGCTAAAGAGTGTTGTGAATGAAAGCAAAAGAAAAAATAAAGAAAGAGGAGGCAGACATCACAAACAGGGCATGCTTTATAGAATTGGCTACGCTTGATGATCTTGGAAGATACTTGATGTTTACAAATATCAATAAAGGATTATTTTCAATTGCTGAAAACAATGCAATGAAGATTTTCATTTCAGGACCAAAAATTAAAGATAAAAGATTATTATTTTATTATAAAGTAGAAGGCAAAAATAAAGCAAAATATTTGATATACAAACCAGAAGATGGTCATTCAAAAAAAATATCTGAAGTAAGCGATGAAACAGCAAAAGAGCAGCAGGCAACAATAACACAAGTTCCTATAATACCTATAGAAAAGATCCCTTATAAAGAGGATAAACTCGACAAAGTAACTTGCATAAATGTTGTAGATTATGAAGCAATGATAAAGATAATTATTGCAAGATCGATAAATGATGATAGTATAGGAAAGATTTATATGTTTAACACTAACAATACTTATTTCATAGCATCATTTGCACTATTAGGCAGTGATGACAGCAATATACTTTACTATGCAAAAATAAATAATGTAGATCCAACAAAAGGATTTTTCCAGTATGATTATTCAGAAGATTCAATTAGTCAAACAAACATTATAGATAATACATCAAAGCTTTATCTAAGAATAATATATTTAAAAAAAGAATTTCCTTTTTTCAAGCCCGAATAGCTCAGAGGTAGAGCGACTGGCTGTTAACCAGTAGGTCGCAGGTTCGATTCCTGCTTCGGGCGCTCTGACAGTGGTCTCTTTCTCTTATTATATATTTTAAAAATAAATATGAAAAAGAATTATTGTTAACTATAATAAATTTTTTATCTGGTCTTATTTGATGAAATATATATTATTAGGTTATTAATCTGGATGATTATAAGAAACTATATCAAGCTCAAAATGATTGCGCCGCTTACTGCAACAATTATTCCAATTCCTTGCAAAAGTGTAATGCGCTCTTTATATACAATATAGCTTATTATCAAAACCAATATAGGATCGAGGGCCATAATTGCACTTCCAATTGCAATATACTTCATTAGTACAACAAGAAGAAAGGTTATCTGCCCAATTCCTTCAAAAAGCCATGCAATAATGAGCAATACAACGTGCTTCGTATCATTCTTTACAGATAGTATTATATTTTTATCAAACTTGTGGTAAAATGATCCATATAAAAATACCGTAGCAAAGCCAAATGCCAAAGATAAAAAGAGAACAATAGATGAAGATAATGGGTATAAGCTCAATGTATAAATATAAAATAGCATTGACAGCATCCAAAAAATATTGCCCATCAATGCAGAAAATAACTTCTTATTGAATTCTATATTTTTATTTAGAGATATCATCAATGCTCCTAATAGTATTAATATTATAGAAACTGCTTGAAAAACATTAATGCTTTCATTTAATACAAATATGGCAAAAAGAATAGCAGATAAATAAGGCAGGCTTCCTAAACCCCATGTTTCTGATGCCTGCTCAGTCTCAAGTGACTTAAATATTAAGAAAAATCCAAAAACATATAATATACCACTAGCCAATGTCAATATAACAAGCAGTAATGTTATCTGAAGGGGTGGAAAAAGCAATAGATAGATTATTGAAGGTATTAGCATCACACCAACAAATAGTGATGATGTAAGTGGGCCGAAGAGTCCAGTAACTGGCTTAAAGAGGACTTCATTAATACCCCAAAAGAACATTGTAGCTAAAGCTAATATAAATCCAAGCCCAATTATAATCATCAAATCACCTAGATGTAAAGAATTATTCAACTTCTATTAATAAATAGAACAGAAGATTATTGAATAAAGAATTTAAATAATTAATACAACTATCACTATAAGATATATTTATTATATTTTATAAAATAGCTTTATATATTGTTCTATATTTATGTATAATTATACATAAAATATTTTATTAATAATTGCAAATTTTTACCAATAAATTAAATTAATTTTATAATTTTTTTATTCATAATTTTAAAATTTAGATTTATATAAAAGGATTTTAGTATTAAATTCTAGTTATTTATATATATTATAAAGTTCATAATATAAATAGAGATAAAGACTAAGTCATTGTCTCACCACAACCCACCACCCATCTATTATCTCACAGAGTGGTGAGATAATGATTATATTATAAATTTTCTTAATTCTCTTATTTCTTGTTTATTTTATTCTTTAATATTCTCTATTCATTTAAAAAGACATATTTTTAATATAGTTATAAAAATATATTTATAATATTATTATTCATAAATTATTTTGCTTTTTATCAAGTGACAAAAGTGATAATGTCACCTTCTGCAAGAACATGATCTGCTCCTACTCTTTGATTTGCAAACTTTACGCTCTTTCCATTGATGTATGCGCACTTCAATTCATCTACAAGCGTTGTATGAATTTTTCTCGCGGCATCTTTTATTGTTGATCCTTTTTTGAGCACAAGAGGGTCAAGCTTCTCTTCTCTTTTTGGCTTCAAATAAACAGTAATTATATCAAGACTGTTATAGATTGCGCTCTTTAATTTATCAATATTTATATTATTTACAACACTTATAGGTATTGTATTCATTTTATATTTCTCTTCAATACTTTTTGCAATGCTTTGATAATCCTTCTTTGTGTCTATCTTGTTCAATGCTACAATTGCATTTAAATAATGCGACTTTCCAGATACATATGCGATAAGCTCATCTTCGCTTACATCATCCCATATTGATACAATTGCATTATAGATGCCCAATCCTATAAAGATCTCTTGAATATCGCGCTCGCTTATATGACTTTTATTAACCTCTACTTTTATTCCTCCAGTAAGCTTTTTATTTATCAGTATATCAGGCTTCTTTTTATTTATAAATATATCCAAAGCGCTGAGCTCTGATATGAGATGGGCAAGCTGCTCTACATAATTAATATCAATTACAAACAATATAAGGTCAACATTGTAGATTGCAGATATCACAGTTCTGCCACCTCCTGCCCCTATATGTGCATTCTCTATTAATCCTGGAAGATCAAATATTTGTATATGTGCATCTTTATAGAGCATCATCCCTGATATGATTGAAGTTGTTGTAAAAGCATAAGGTGCAATCTTTGAATTTGTATTTGTCACTGCATTGATTAATGAGGACTTCCCTGCATTTGGAAATCCTACAAGTGCAACAGTTGCATCACCGCTTTTCTTCACAAAGAAGCCTTCGCCGTGCTGCCTCTTGCTTGCTATTATTATCTCTCGCTTGACTTTTGCAATCTTTGCTCTAAGTATTCTTATGTGCTTGTTCGTCTTCTTGTTGTCCTTTGTTTTTGAATATTCTTCTTTAAGCTCCTCAAGCTTCTCTTCAAGGGCAGCCTTCTTTATACTCTCCATCTTTCCACTAAACTTAGAATCTTAATATTTATTTTATATATTATATTTATTATATTAATGAATAAAGTTTGAAAACCTTTTCATTATGCTTCTATCATTCTTGAAAGTGTTGAAAAGTTTCTTCATTTTGTTAAAGTCCGCAATGAGTGCCCTTACATCCTTCTCGCTTGTTCCGCTCCCTTTTGCTATCCTTTCTATTCTTCCAGATTCGTGCAGCAGCTTTTCATTCTTCCGCTCATCCTTTGTCATTGATCCTATTATAACTTTATATTTTTTCAGCTTATCCTCACTCTTCTCAATCATGTCTTTAGGGACATCAGGCGCCCCAAGCATTCCAAATACATTCTTCATAGGCCCCATCTTGCCCATTGCCTTGAGTTGTGTATAAAAAGTCTCAAAATTGAGCTCATTTACTGCAAGCTCCTCAGGATTAATATTTGCTTCTTTTATTGCTTCTTGAACTCTATCAACAAGCCCTTCTATATCAGGTATCCCTAAAAGACCGCCTATAAACTTGTTTGCATCATAGGGCTCAATGTTGTTAAGCTTCTCCCCTGTGCCTATGAACATAATCGGAATGTTTACAGCAGCAGTTGCACTGAGCGCTCCTCCCCCCTTCCCTGATCCATCCATCTTTGTTACTATGACTCCTGTCAGCTTCGCTGCATTGTCAAACTCACGAGCCTGCCTTCCAGATACTTGACCTATATCTGCACTTACAACCAATATCTTCTCATCAGGCTTGAAAGAGTCTGCAACTTTTTTGAGCTCTTCTACAAGCTCTGAATCAAGCGCACTCCTTCCGCTCGTATCACATATAATCACACTTCTGTCCTTTAACTTCTCAAGCCCCTCTTTTGCAATCTTTGCAGCGTTCTTCTCACCTTTGATGCCGAAGAATGCTACATTAGCCTGCTTTGCGAGCGTTTCGAGCTGCTCATAAGCAGCTGGCCTTACAACATCGCAGCATATTACACCTGCACTCAACCCCCTGTCTTGATAGAATTTGGCGAGCTTTGCAGCTGTTGTTGTCTTTCCAGATCCGTAGAGGCCCATAAGCAATATTCTCTTCTTTTTAAGCTCAGGAGTATATGAATTGCCCATCAATGATACAAGCTCATCATATACAATCTTTGTTATAT
>JBMFSA010000035.1:0-5359 GCA_049967795.1 Candidatus Micrarchaeia archaeon
TGATAAAAGTTATGAAATAATAATAATAATAAATACAAAGCACAGCAAGGAAGTTGACAGTGAGGAATTTGCGCATGCACTTGGAAAAAAGATAAAAGGAAGATATATGAAACTTGTAAGTTATTACTCTATTAAGAAATAATATGCTTTCTACATCAGCTCAACAGATGAATATATTTTAATTTTTTTAATTAATATTTATGTATTTAAAATATTTATTTATTATTTTATATTGATTTTATGGATGAAGATATTATACAGATAAATATTTCCAACTTCAACCTGAAGCATACTTTTGAAAGTGCACAGCCTATTGCATTCTTTGCAGATTATAATTATGAAAGTAATGCTTTGACATATCCTTATATGAATTCAATTTTAAAATTAGAAGTCAGTTATGATTATAATTATAAATCAAATCTATCAATAAGCTTGTTAAAAGGGAGCATTGAAGGATCAGAACTGAAGAATGAAGTTGAGAAGAGATTTAGACTGTTTGATGATATGGATAAAATTTATTCTTTAATAAATACTGATGAATATATGAATGATGCAATCAATCAATATAGAGGTATGCATCTTACAATCAATGATCCTTGGGAGGCGCTATTGTGCTTTATAATATCGCAGTTCAATAATGTAAAGAGAATAAGGAGGATTGTAAAGAATTTGATCAATAGATATGGTAAGAGCATAGATGGAGGCTATAAAAGCTTTCCAACGCCGCTTGATATGGAGAAAGCAACGAAGGAGGAGCTTATGGAATGTGGCAGCGGCTTCAGGGCTGATTATATATTAGATGCAATAGACTTCAGCTTGAACAATGTAGAGCTCGACAAGCTCAATGCCAATGATTACTATAAATTAAAGGACGTATTAATGGAGATAAAAGGAGTTGGAGAGAAGGTTGC
The DNA here is from genome assembly GCA_049967795.1 of Candidatus Micrarchaeia archaeon. Classification (GTDB taxonomy): domain Archaea; phylum Micrarchaeota; class Micrarchaeia; order Micrarchaeales; family Micrarchaeaceae; genus JAJZYD01. The sequence continues at coordinate 912 of JBMFSA010000035.1, forward strand.
TGATTGTGTTGTATTGATGGGCTATGGAAATCTTGAGGCATTCCCTATAGATGTATGGGTGAAAAGAAGAATGGAGGAGCTTTATTTCAACAAAGAGAAGAGGAGCATTGAAGAGCTTCAGGATTTTGCATGGGATAGATGGGGAAATTATAGAGGATATGCACAGCAGTATCTATTCCATTCAAGCAGAAAAAATACAAAACAATAAATAATGTTTGCTTCAATACTTATTTATTATTTATTATTATTTATTATAATATTTTTTATTTGATATGATTGCTCATTAATTGATATGATTGAATATGATTGATATATAGTTATATAATTATATTTAAGGTGATTTTTTGCTTCCAAATATGGATATGAAAACAATGGCAAAGATGCTTGCTAAAATGGGAATAAAAACAGATGAAATAAATGCAAACAGAGTATTGATTGAATGCAATGACAAGACAATATTAATAGAAGATCCGCAAGTAGTGAAAATAAGCGGGCAAGGGGTTGAAAGCTTCCAGATTTCAGGAAATATAAAAGAGGTTGAAAATAATATCCAAGCAGAGATAACAGAAGAGGATATAAAACTTGTAGCTTCTCAAGCTAATGTAAGCGAAGAAGAAGCAAAAGCAGCATTAGAAGAATCAAAAGGAGATATTGCAGCTGCACTGCTTAAATTCAAAAAAGAGGATAATTAATAATTAAAAATATTATTAAAAATATTATAATTTTATTATTTATTTTTATTTGTTTTTTTATTTCTTCTACTTCTCTTTGATTTTATTATGTTTTTATTATAAATATTTATATTAGTTTTATCTTTATGCATATTTTATATAATAGGAATGTGCATAAGGAATTTTATTTACATATTTTATATTATCTTCTTCTATCAATTTCAGATTGATTGCAGTGTCTATAGATTCTTTCCCTATAATGTTTGCACTTCCAATCTTTATATTTTCAAGCATACTAGAAACTTTTTTTGAATCAACCAGATCGCCTTTGTAGAAATCAGCATACATTTTAATGTCTATATATATATCCCCTTCTTCAAGTATGCTATTTATGAGTGATTCATCACACATTGCAACAATAGTGCTGCTTTCTGTATAGTGTATTTTTATATAAATCATTATATCATCAGCCATAAATATAAAAGAATACTAATGTAAGAAGGTAGAGGCAGCTATATCCTATAAGCCAGAATCCACCTGCCAGATTTGACTCTGAAAATGCAATAAAGGCAAGGAAGATTAAGAATGCTGAAAATACAATTTCAGTCTTTGCATTTATAATTGATGCTAACAAATCCCTGTTCTTTTTCATAGTCCTAAAAGAGCTCCATACACTTATAGGATTCTTTTTTATGATTGCTGAAAATGCCGCATTAGTCCTTACAAAAGCAAGTGCAAAATTAAGCAGAAATACCATAAGTCCCTTTTTCAATGATCCAAAATATATCTTAGTCAATAAAACAGGAGTAAAGATTGAAAGGGTAAAGGCAAAAAGACCTAGAAGCTCAAGATCCAAACCAACTTGATTGTGTGTGAAGAATGATGTAATATCAATATGTGCAAAAGGTACATCAAGGAATATAGTACCAACTGAAACAAGTGTAAATAGTATAAGCATAAGTGATATATAATTTAATCCAAATCCGTGAGTTGTATAATCGAGTTTTGAAAATGGAGAATCATTATTATTTCTCTTTTTTAGAAAATAACTTATAAATTGGGTATCTCCATAATTATAACGCCATTGCTGCTTTGCAAGATGTGTGAATGTTTTAATAGGCTCTCCGCGTGCATATACCTTTGGCACATATATACTCTTAAGGTTTCTTATGCTTGACTCAAAACTAAAGAAGGTATCTTCTATAACATATTCGGGAAAACCACCAATTTCATCGAGCACACTTCTTCTTATAATACCGCAAGACCCTGCAAATACTGCAGTATTATTAAGCGCCCTTGCAGGCTCTATAAATTTGAAGAAAAATCCATCAAATATATCAACTGAATCTGAGAAGAAGGATCCTTTTCTATATCTTTTCTCTGTTTGCACAAATGATACTTTTTCGTCATTAAAATAAGGCAGTAAATCAACAACAAAATTCTTATCTTCTAAAAATTCATCCGCATCAAATATTGCAATATAAGACTCTTTTGATATTTTTAAGATGTTGTTGAGCGCGCCAGCCTTGAATCCCTCCCTGCTGTCTCTATGCACAAATCTTATTTTGTGCTTTTGTGCAAACTTACCCATTTCATTTATTACTTCGGGCTTTGTAGAATCATCTGCTATATAAAATTTGAGCTTGTTTTTTGGATAATTCATCTTCAAGAGCTCATTGATATTCGCCTCAACTGTTTTTGGATCCTCATTGAATGTTGGTATTATAATTGCAACATTTGGAAGAGGCTTTGGGAGTTTTTTGCCTGCAGCTATTTTCTTTATATAATCATCATAAAAAGCAGATCTAAAATACCATACTGATGCATAAATGTTGAAAAATGCTGCAATTAATGATAATATCATAAAAGATATTGCAAGAATCAGCAATGGTACTGTATTGGCTATGTAAAATAAATATATTGCAAATCCAACCCCTGCTATAGACAGTATAATAAAAAGTGCAATAGTCAATAGTCTTATTTTAATTTCTTTGTTATATTTTAAATTCGAAAACATAAAACCCTCTTATTTTATCATTCATTTTTTTTCTTATTCCTTATTCATTATTTTTTATATTTAATTAAATCATGTTGAGCTATTGATAATTTATTTAAATTATTTAAATTATTATTAAATTACTTGATTTGATAAAATATAATAATTTACAGGAGGTATTGGACATCAATAAAAATATTAAAATATTAATAATTTTACAGCATCTTTACATATATATTTAATGATATATTTTTTAAAGTTTCTCTTTTATCAAAATAGTGCTTAAACCATAATAATAATCATATATAATTAATTGTTAAATAATAAATAAAAATGAAAATAAAAAATAAAACAAAATGATAAAATTAAATAATTATTATAATAATTTAGGAAGAGGGTATGATAATAGTAGGAGTAAATGGAGGAGGTACAAAAACAGTTGCATTAGCTTATAATTCCGATGGAGTGTTTATAGGCTCTGGAAGATCAGGAAGCGCTAATATACATAATATAAACAAAAAAGATATTATAAAACATGTGAAGGAGGCAATAGAAAAGACTGGAGTAAAAGCAAGAATAGATGTTGCATGCATTGCGGTAGCTGGAATTGATACGGAAAAAGATAGAAAAGCAGCAAAATTGATGTTTAAAAATATTGCAAGGAAGGTTATAGTTGAGCAGGACAGCTTTGCTGAATTATATGCAGAAACAAGAGGAGGGGATGGGGTTATAGCAGTTGCAGGCACCGGCAGTTCTGTTATCGGTATTAAAGGAAAGCATAGATTCAGGGCATCTGGAGCAGGATGGCTTCTGAGCGATAACGGCTCAGCATATGCAATAGGGAGAGAAGGATTGAGGAAGGCTTTTGAAATATTAAATGCTAATAATAATACAATCCTCTCTAAAGCTATATTTTTATACCTTAAATTAAAAACGCTTGATGAATTGATAGAATGGGCTTTTAAAAACAGCACAAATATTAAAGAAATAGCAAGCATTGCAAGGGTTGTTGACAAAGCCGCAATGGAAGGAGATAAAGATGCATTATCGATAATTAAAAAGGCAAGCAGGGAATTGGCATCTTATGCAGTGAAGATTGCAGGAAAGGTAGAAGTGAATAAGATATTCTGCACTGGTAGTGTATTCAATTCAAGTATATATTATAAAGAATTCTCAAATTATATGAAAAAATATAATATAAGAATAATTATAACAAATAAAAGTCATGCATTAGGCCCTTTGTATATAGCTGCAGATCAAGCAGGAATAAAGAATTTTATAGTAAAAAATGAACAAAAATGATTATTTCTATATTATTCATTTTAATAAAAGTTTATTGCAAAAATATTTATATATTAACATTTAGTTAATATACTATGAAATTAGCAACAAAAATAAAAGAGTATATTGATTCGGCAAAACTAACCCAATTTTCAATCTTGTCCAGCCTTTCTTTGACTTCTGATAATTCATTGAGAGTCATACTCAACAGATTAGTAAAAAAAAGGGAAATTTATAATCCTATTAAAGGAGTGTATGTTTCAAAAAATGTAGATATGTTCTGGTTAGCCTCTCAATTATATCCAGGTTATATCTCCTTATCCACTGCATTTTATCTTCATAATCTAATTGAAGAATTCCCCTTCACAATTTTTGTTGCATCTAATGTTAGGAAAACATTAACAATAGGAAATTTTGAATTTGTTTATTTCAAGGCATATAATTATTATGGTGTTGAAAGAAAGGATTACTTGCTTGCTTCTGTTGAGAAAGCAATTAGC
>JBMFSA010000036.1:0-4486 GCA_049967795.1 Candidatus Micrarchaeia archaeon
ATCACCGCAATAATATAACTAGAAAGCTTTAAATATATTTTTCATTTTTTCTTTTGTGTTAGATGGATAACGAATATTATTTTAGGAACTGTATATTATAAATTAAATAATATTATTATATTCTGCATTATTCATTTTCAATAAATATCATAAAGATAAAATTAAATACAACTCTGAATGACTTAAATCAATGAGAAATAGATTAATAAAAATAATAAATAATTAATAAAAATAATAAATAAAAATAAAATTTATATTTACTAATTATTATTCTTGTCCTGCTCCTCCTTCCATTCATATCACCGCAATAATATAACTAGAAATCTTTAAATATATTTTGCATTTTTCTTTTCATGTTAGACGGATAACGAATATTATCTCAGGAACTGTATATTATAAATTAAATAATATAATTAAATAATACTATTATATTATTATATTCTGCATTATCTATTTTCAATAAATATCAAAAAGATAAAAGTAAACACAACTCTGAATGAGCCAACTCAAAATGAGAAATAGATTATAAAAATAATAAAATAAAAATTAAAATTAATTAAAAATTTTTATTTATCTAACCAGAATTTCCGTTCATTCATATCACCGAAATAATATAACTAGAAAGCTTTAAATATATTTTCCATTTTTCTTTTCATGTTAGATGGATAACGAAATTAAAATTCTCATAATCTTTTATTATTGTTAATAATTAGCTAAATTAATTAATAATTAATATAAATTATGTTTATGCTTAACTTATATAGAAATGTTGAACAAAAATATACAATTCTATTTTATAATAAATTTTATAAATATTGTCAAATATATTTAAGCAAAAGGTAAATGCTATGAATGCACTGTTTACTTCAAATTATGATAAATATAATAAGATGAAGATAAAATACTTCAAAAAGCTCTATAATATAGAAGCTTTGCACTCAATGATCTATAAAGTGCTTTCTATTGAAGAAAAAGATAAGAATACAAAATTATATAATAATCTAATTGAATTGTCGAGAATAGAAGAAAAGCATATGCATTTATGGGCAGAGGCCATCAGAATTAACAGAATAAAAATACCTGAATTGAGGATTAAGACAACTGCAAAATTTTTGCTGGTATTGCGCAGAATCTTTGGAATTGCACTTTTAATAAAGATGCTTGAGTACAGCGAAAATAATGTTGAGCAGAATCTTAATAAATTAATAAAATTAAACAAAATTTCAAAGCAGGACCTTAAGATTGTGGAGTATATAGAAGAAGATGAGCTTAAAAAAGAGAGGATATTGGAGGATAAACTAGTAGGGTTTAATGATATATTCAACAATATAAAGGATATTGCATTTGGACTCAATGATGGGCTTGTTGAGATACTTGCAGTTATTGCTGGAATTGCAATGGTTGTGAGTAATCCTATGCTTGTTGTTTTGAGTGGATTTATTGTCAGCATGGCAGGGACATTTTCAATGGGTGGTGGGGCATTTATATCATCAGAATATGAGAAGAATATAAAGCACAATAATAAAAGCTCTGCAAAATCAGGATTGCGTGTAGGGCTTACATATTTTATAGGCTCGTTGTTCCCATTATCGCCTTTTATATTTGGATTTTCAGGGCTTTATGGGATTATACTTTCAATAATGGTTACAACTCTTGTAATTGCTATTGTGTCATATATAATAGCAATTGTAAGCAATATGAAGGCTTCAAGCCTTATATTTAAGTCTCTAATAGTATCATTGAGCATTGATGCAATTACAATATTCATAGGATATATTGGAAAGCGCATAAGTGGGGTGACTTCTTATTAGTATTTTATAAGATTTGATGCATTGTTAGCATTAATCTGATTGACTACTTCTTTTGCTAGTTTTATTATTTCATCTTTTACTTTTTTTCCTATTTCTCCTTCCATATCTTCCTTTCTAAAAATTCTTGAAGATATTTTTATTTTATTTATTCCTTCTTCTTCATACTTATATATTTCCATTCTTTCATTGAGAAGTTTCTTCTTTTCTTCTTTGGAGAAGTTGTTTAATAGCTCTGACTGTTTATTTCTAACATTTTCAATTACCATATCTATGATTTTTGGGTCAACATCAATATCAAAGATGTAGCGGATTCCACCCGTGACCTTTTCATTCATCTTCAAGTTCTTTTCTATATCAATGTTCATATTAATCCTTATATCTAAAAATTTAAACTCATAATATTTATTAATCAAAAAAATATAAATACTGCTTGCTTCCGCTCAGCTTTTTAAATTAAATAAGTAAAAAATAAGAGAATAAGGAGTAGAATAATAAGAAAGAATAAAAAATAAAATTATTGTTTTTTGCTCTCCTTTTCACTTTTATTTGCTTTTTCCTCCTTGTCCTTTGGCTTTGATTCTATTATCGGCTTCTTTGCATCTGCTTTTTCATCTTTCTTAATAGCCTTGCTGTCTTTTGCATTTTCTTTTTTAGCATTAGTGCTCTCTTCTTTATACATAAGCACATCTGCCGTATCCGTTCCTATATTTACTTTAAGCTTTATAGGGGTCATATATTTTGCATAATGCTTGAATATCATGTTGTTGACATCATATCCTATCTTTACATTTTCCACATCAATCTTTGTATAATGTGCAATTCTTTCCCTTATATACCTGACTGCCCTCCTTGCTCTCTTAGTTCTTGGCTGCTTCACTAAGTATCTCCTTAAATTTAATGTAATTAATCTCTCTGCCATTATAAGCACCTAAATATAATATAAATAAAGTCTTTACTCATCTTTCATATGGAGCTTTGTCCTTCTCCAGTTTCTTCCAAATAGATTGCTCTGCAATCTCCTGTGCGTCTTTACAATAGCCACTACTGGCATTCTCCTTGATTTCTTAAGTGCTTTTCCAAGCCTTAGCTTTTTAATTCTTGTTTTCTTTGACAAAATAAACACCTTTAACAATTTTCAATATTTCTATTATTTTGTAATATATTTAATGTATTATATTAATATTTCTATTTGTCTAATCTTTAAATCTTTTATTATTTGATTGTTGGCTAAATTATTATTTATGTTTATAATTAATATGTATATCTGGCTTGTATGTTAACTTCTGGACTAATGCAAGAAACTGCTGTATATTCATCTTTGTCTGAAGCCTTCCATTCTGCGCAAATGATATTAATAGATTGATGATTTGATTGTACAGATCTGGATTTGAGAGTCTAATATTCATAAGCCTATCATAAGCATCTTGATCAAGCAGTGAATGCGCTATCTCCTTCTTCTGCTGCTCAAGCTGCAGCTTCTTATACTGCTCTACAAGCGCGCTTTTAAGCTTCTCCTCTTCATTATCTGTTTCATCAATACTTTCGTCATCAACCACTGTTACACCTTTCTTTTTTCTTTTAATAGTTTATAGTTAATATATTTTATTTGCCTACGAGTTCATTGCTTAGTTTGTCAAGGAATGATTTGCCTGCAGGTGTTATAACCCTGCCGCGCTTTGTCTTTTTAACATAATTCAATGATTCAAGAGCTGCGAATGCATCTCTTATTATACTCCCTCCAGCCTTAACAGCATGCCTCCTGTGTACAGAATGCTCCTTTCTTGTGCCATAGCGTACTCTTAGCCTTGATACTCCAACAGGACCATTTAAATAGACTTGTCTTAAGATCGAAGCAGTTCTCATATAAAAGAAGTCTGGATCAAGCGGTGGTCTTTCATTACTTGCTCCTGATTTGACAAAATTGACATATTCTGGCTTTGTTATTTTCCCTTTAAGCCTTTCAGCTGCAAGTTTGACTAATTCTGAACTTTTCACTTCAAATATATTTGCCATATAAATCCCTAATAAATAAATTTTTTTATTAATTCTTCTTTAATTTATCTTTATATTTTATAATATTAATATTTATATTTTTGCAATTTCTGCTTAATGACTTATTTTTATCTAAAAGATTATTTTATCTAAGATTATAATATAAATAAATAATTCTTAATAAAATAAATATTTAATTAATATTAATTAATAAGAATTTTTATATTATGTTTTTAGTATGCTGTAAGTATAAAAATATTATTATCAGAAACTTAATATACTTTTTGTTATTACAGCAAAATAGTTGAGGATCTTATATAAATATTAAATTATAGTTGAATTTTTATCTCTTTATAAAAATTATGCGCCAGGGTAGGACTGACGTCGTAGAGATTGACACCCACAGCTTTGAATGGGTAAAAGAAATAAGAGGGGGTGCTTTGACATACGCTTGTAGAGGTAAACATAAAGTAGAACATCTCGATATTAAGATTTACCCTTTAATAATAAGCACTTTCTCATTCAAACCCACTTTGCTTTGAAATTTTAATGATAAGCTCAGGCAGGTTTTTGGTCTGTGTAGAGATCGCTTGCCTTAACATTAATAAACAAAAGATTTTAAAGCAAATCTTTTCATTATGACAGAATATATAAATGATTTAAATAAAAACACAAGCACCTAG
>JBMFSA010000037.1:0-4481 GCA_049967795.1 Candidatus Micrarchaeia archaeon
GGAAAAAAGATAAAAGGAAGATATATGAAAATTGTAAGTTATTATTCAATAAAAAAATAAAAATAAAAAAGCACGGTAGAAATTGAGTTTTTTTAGAATAAAAGTACATCAAATTAAATAAAGATAAAAGATGCTAAATGCAAAAGAGGCTGTATAATTATTTGCTAAAATCAACAAATAAAGATTTATACAAAGCTGATAAAAAAAGAAAAATAAAAAAGAACAATAAAGAGAATAAAGAGTAAAATTGAATATTACTTGTAGATTGAATGGTAGGTGGTTCCTTGATCATCAACAATAGTGATGCATTCGCCCTCACATTCTATCAAGCACGCCTGGCATAATATACAAGCCGAGCCATTTACTGCAACACTCTTTTGTTTATAGTGATCATGGCATTTCTGCACATTGTTGTTCCATTTTGCATACGTTGCAGGGTCTTCTTTACCTTTCCATTGCTGCTCTGGCGGTGCTTCATCCGCATTTATAATTCCTTTTGAGCCGTCAGGATCATCTGCAATGCTCTTCATCTGGTATACTGCAACAGGGCATACATCAAAGCAATGTGCACATCCTGTACATTTGGTTTTGTCAACAAATACTTTCATAAAAACACTTATTTGACATTGATACTAAAATTTATAAAATTTCTCTAAAAAAAAGTAGAGAAAAATATAAAATTTACCTGTGTTTATGCTACGCTGTTATCTATTTAGCCGAACAATCCTGCCAATCCTGCTGTTGACTCCTCTTCGCTCTTCTTCTCTTCTTTCTTCTCTTGTTTTGGCTGTGCTGCCTGTGCTTGAGCGGCTGGAGCTGCCTGTACTTGCATATTCTGTGCGTTCTTGATTACATCCTTAATATTTACATCCTTCAATGATGTGACAACTGCTTTTGCACGTGCCTCATCAGGTGTAAGACCTGCTGCTTTTACTACTTCTAAAAGATTTTTTTCATTAATCTCTTTTCCTGCTGCATCTAGAAGCAATGCTGCATATATATATTCCATACATTTTCACCTTAAATATTTTTAATTAATATAATTTTTCATTCTGATATTGTATATTTATTATAATATTTATATTTTTACTTTTTCTTTACTAGTGCTACTTCACCATGCTGTTTATTGATGATGCCGCTGAGGATGCTTTTGCTATAAGCTTATCTGCAATTCCTGGCTCGTATATTGAATACTCAACGCCAAGATAAACTGCTTCATTATATGCTTGCACTATAAATCTGTCTATTGTATACTTGTTTATTATCTTTGCTTTTATTGATATATTCAACGCAGCCATAAATCCTTCTGTAATTTCTTTTACAAGCTGCTCTGTTGTTATATTTAATATATCTTTTGTGAATAGCATATTGTCATATACAAATGCTGTAGGCTCAACAACTGCTTTGAATGGAAGTATGTTCAAGGTTTTGAGCGCTTTTGCGACCTGCAGTGATATTGTATTGCCTGCCTTTACAAGCACTTTGCTTTTTGCTATTACAACCTTTCCTTTTTGTATTTGAACATCAATTCCAGCCTGCTTTATCTCTGTCACTGCTTGGCCTGGCTGAAGGGTTGTTTCTCCCTCTTCTATAGCAATGTCCATAGGTGCAATTTGGTTTGGTTTTGCTCCAAGCTTGAGCTCATTTGCTCTGAATTCTTTTGCAAGCTTGAACGGATCCTCATTGCTCAGCAATATAGCTGAAAGCCCATTAAGCTCCTTTATAAGTGGCTTTGTATCTTCCCTTCCTTCAAGAACTTTTGTTAACAAGGTCTTCTTTCCTATTATAAATTTAACTTCACTTCTAAGCTTATTTCTTGAGAGTTGTATTAATTTATCTGGAATATTATTTAATTGAAGAATGCCTACTGTTTTATATTTTTTTAATTCTTCTATATTCTTCTTAACAAATTCTTCTTTTTGCTCTTTTGTAAACATAAATTACACCTTTTATAATTATATCAATCTTATTGGTTTGCTCATTGTCAATTTTACATAAACTGAACGAATGTGCTGCTTTCCAAATTTCTTTGCGAACGTATTTACAACTTCATCAATATTTGCTGCTAGCTCTTCTGCACTCATCTTTTCTGTGCCAACAGTGCAGTGGACTGTTGGAAGATATTTGCCCTTGCTTCTTATATAAATTGTATTCTTTATATTGTTTGCAATAGATGCAACATCACTTCCTACTAAAGGTTTTGGCATTTTGTTCTTTGGACCTAAGAATTGGCCAAGATTTTTTGCAATTATTGGCATAAGTGGCGGCTGTGCTAAAAGTTCATAATCAAGAATTTCTCTTAATCTTTTTTTATCACTTGCAATTGTTGGTATGTCTGATGATTTTACGACTATCATACCTGCGCTCTCTGCTTTTGCTGTAATATTCTTGTCATCTGCGAAGAGCATAATCTTGCTATCGCGCCCCTTTCCTTTTGGTAGAAGTATACCTAAATTGAGTCTGTTGTCTACTTTGCTGAAATCAACATCACCAAAGTTTATAATTAAGTCAACACTCTGGGTAAACTTTCTTTTGCCTTTGTTCTCATTTAGAAATGTGGTAAATTTATCTAAAATTTCTTTCTCCATTTATACCCCTCCTGCTATTAGCAGTTAAAACGGGAAAAGCAGTCAGCTTTTCTTCCTAATTTTTATTATATTAAATTATATTGATTTGACATCAGTATATAAAATATATCTGTTACTTATTATTTACATACAAAATATTTATAAATATTATGCTTTATTTTTCAAAATAAAAATATTGAATTTTATATTTATCTTTATTTTATTTTTATTTTTTTAAAAGAAAGTATTAAAAATTCAAACCTCTAAATATTTATATTATTATAATTATTTATTATTGTTTATTATTTTATATTATTTATTATTTTATATTATTTATTTTTGATAGGATAAATTAAAAATTAAATTAATATGATAATTATTAAGAAGGTGTTGTATATGCCAAGAAAAAAGCCAACAAACAATGATGTAGAAATTAATAAAATTATAGAGCAGTTTCTAAAAAATATAGCGGATGATTTTGCAAGGCTCACCGATTTAGAAGAAACTGAAACACCTATAATATATGGCTTTAATATTAGATTTAATCAAAATAATTTAAAGGAGCCGATAATCAACAGTTTTGGAAATATTAAAAAAGATGAAAACGAAAAAATAATGTTGAGTGAAGAGAGGGAGCCACTTGTTGATATGATTGAAAAAGAGGATAATATTACAATAATAGCTGAAATACCGGGTGTAAGCAAAGAAAATATTAAAATAGAGATTGATCCAAAAGAAATACATATTGATGCAAGAGACCATAACAAGAACTACAATAAAGATCTTGAACTTAATTCAATGGTAAATACAACACCAACAAGCATACAATTTAAGAATGGTGTCTTAGAAATTGTATTGGAGAAAACAAAAAGGGAATTTCCGAAAAGAATAATAACTATAGAGTAAACAAAAAATGTATATTAATAATTGATAAACAAAATAATAAATAGTAATAAATATAAATCTATATAAAAGATATAATAAAAATAAAATATTCATTTCTAAACAAAAAATAAAAATAATCAAATGGTAGGTGCTATGAAAAGAAAAGTGTTGAAAAGCAATAGAAAGATAGGTAAAGTTTATAGAAAACGCCAAAAATTATTGAAGCTTAAAAGAATAAATAGAAAAGTATACAAAGAATCAAAAATATCAAAAATAAGAGCAAAGGCCAAATTGCAGCAGCTCAAAGTTAATTAAAATTCAATATTATTGCTGCCTAAATCATTGAATGAATAAATATTTGCATCATCTTTTATATTAAGGTTTTTTATAAATTCATTCAAGTTGTGATTGATAGTGATTTCATTATTGACATCAAATATTATTATTTTATTTTTAAATTCGCAGTAAGTGTATAATTTTTCATTATTTGAACTTTCAATGAGCAGGACTTTAGTGCTATGATTGCCTAATGCTATAAGAAGGCTTGCAAGCAGTATATTTTTATCTATTATATCGCCAAGGCCGAAAAGGATCGTTTCATCAGGAGTTAGCCAGTATCTGATAGGCATAATGATATTTTTTATATTCTTTTTTACGTATTCAAAAGCCAATATGCTTGCATTGTAAAAGTGCCTGTTATAATCATAATTCTGAAAATGCTGTTTTATTGAATTTGCTTTTGCAGCTACAATCTCATTTGTAGGCATGATCAAAGAGATTAGATCGTTCAATGATTTCTGCTCCTTCTGTTCTATATAATCTTTATACTTTGATATTATAGATAAGTATAGTTGGTTGAGCCTCACTTCATTTTCAAAATCCTGCTCTGTAAGATTATTTTTGCTTTCATGGTTCTGCATATTCTAATATAAAAATTAGTATTTAAAAAGATTGTGGAGGTCTAATTTTTATATTAAACATAGTGAGCGGGAAATCCCACACTCTTTAGAGGTGGGATGAAATCGAACC
>JBMFSA010000038.1:0-4151 GCA_049967795.1 Candidatus Micrarchaeia archaeon
CAGTAATAAATTATGATACAGACAAAAGAATTACTTTTAAAAACGGAAAAGCATTTATAGGAGAGCCATTAAATAGCAATTATGTTTACTTTGAAATATCAAAATATAAATTTGCTGATATAAATGGAGACGGAAAACCAGATGCAATTGTTGTCTTTATTGAATATGTAGGGGTAAGCGGAGCAGTTTACTTTTTAACTGCAATTATACAGGAAGGAAATAAACTTGTGCAAACAAATACGATAGAATTTGAAGACAGGTGCCAAATAAACAAAATTGAAGTCAAGAAAATTCATTCCAAGCCTGAAATATTTCTTGATATGATGGTTCACAAACCAACAGATGCTTCCTGTTGCCCTACCCAAAGGGTAATTAGGTGTTTAGTCTTAAAAAATAATTATTTAGCACAATGCGAGTGATTTTTTAAAATAACTTAGAATTGTTTGATTTACTTGTAGATGATGTTTAAAATAATATCATGAATTTTATTTCTTGATGGGGTTGGGTTGATTCTAGTAGAATAGATTGTTAGAATAGCACCAGTAAATGCTTTTATTAGGAAAAAAGCCATGAAAGAAATAATTGTTCAAATCGAAGAAAATAAATTATTAATTGAATTAAAAAAACAATTTTATGAAAAGGAAGCTGTTTTTGCCGCTGCTTATAAATTTACAAATCTTTGTTCTATAATAATTGAACCAACAGATGATTATTCTATAGGCGTTTATTTTCAGTTATTGAAGGATAATGATAAGGTTGATTTAGAAAAAATTGCAAAGGATTTTTGTAATGAAGTTCTAGATCAACAAGTTAGATTAGATTTAGAGAAAAGATACGGAAATATAAAAAATTTAATAGTTCAGCAGGCGTTCAATCCTATTAAAAATTTGAAAGATAGTATAAATGAATGAAAATAAGAGTAAATACATAGTAATGCCTTTTAATTTTAAATTATTTGATAATGAACATGTTTTGCTTGTTAACGATGCTGGAGATTATTATTTTTTAAAAACGTTTGATTTTGATAATCTAATAAATTACAAATTGGACAAAAGAAGCGCCATTTATCAAGATTTAAATAGTAGGCAATTAGTGTCTGATTATAATGATATTGACCTTTCAATTGAGTTATTGTCTACAAAATATAGATCTATAAAAAGTTTTTTAAGGAATTTTACGTCTCTTCATATGATGGTTATAACTTTGCGTTGTAATCATAAATGTAGGTATTGTCAGGTTACTAGTGAAGTGGAGGAAGCCTATAAATACGATATGAGTCCAGAAACAGCAAGAAGAGTGGTTGATTACATTTTTTATTCACCATCTCAAAATATTAAAATTGAATTTCAAGGTGGAGAACCTCTATTAAACTGGAGCACAATTGTTTCAACTGTTGACTATGCCGAAGTTTTAAATAAAAAATACAAAAAAAATCTTGAATTTGTAATTTGCACTAATTTAACTTTATTGGATGAAGAAAAAATAAATTTTATAAATAATCACAATATAGCGATATCAACCTCTCTCGACGGTAATAAATTTCTACATGATAAAAATAGAATCTTACGCAATGGTAAAAGTAGCTATGATTTGTTTATAGAAAAATTAGAATTGGCAAGAAAAATGCTAACACGCAATAGAATATCTGCTTTAATGACTACAACCATAGACAATATCGATAAGTTAAACATTGTTATTGATGAATATATCAAATTAGGATTTGATGGTATTTTTTTAAGGGCATTAAATCCCTATGGATTAGCCTCAAAATATGTTAACGATATCGGTTATCCAATTGAAAAATTTATATCGGCTTTTGAGGAAGCTTTAAATTATATAATAGAAATTAATATCAAAGGAAAAAGATTTATTGAGTATTATACAGCGTTATTACTTAAAAGAATACTAACACCGTTTGGAACTGGCTTTGTTGACTTGCAATCTCCTTCCGGAGCTGGTATTGCTGGAGTAATTTATGATTTTAATGGAGATGTATATCCAGCTGATGAAGCAAGAATGTTAGCTAGAATGGGAGATAAACATTTTTTAATGGGTAATGTTTTTAAAGATAAGTATATAGACATTTTTAACGGAGAAGTTATCTCTGATATAGTGAAAAAATCATGTCTTGATACTATGCCTGGATGTGCAACTTGCGTTTATAAGACATATTGTGGAGCAGACCCAATTAGAAATTATCTTGAAACAAAAGATATTGTAGGTCATAGGCCTTCCAGTAATTTTTGTAAAAAACATATGGGGTTATTTGATATAATTTTCAACAAATTAAAAAACAACAAAGAAGAAGAAATGAACGTTTTTTGGTCATGGATATCATATTGAAATTTATTTTAGGATTTAAACATGAAATCATACAAAGGAACACCTTATAATATAAATAATACGATTATCGGAAAAGTAACTCATAAAAATAATTTTTTTTTAAAAAGAAAAAATTATGTTATTTTATGCAATGAAAAATGTAGCCATTTATATGGTTACTCTGGAGCAATATTCATCTCACCTCCTGCGTTAAATATTCCAAAAAAAATACCTTATATATATTGCAATGATAACCGGATGCTCAGCGATTTAAAAGATGATGATGTTGTATTGTTAAATCCTGACGGTAGCATAAATGTCCTTTGGGAAACTGAATCGAACGATAATGTTTTTTTTCTTACCAATCAATGTAATTGTAAATGTATACAATGCCCACAACCACCTCATGAAGATCCGCAAGGATTGTTTGAGCTTAATTTAAAAATCTTAAATCTTATTGATCCTCAAAAAACAAATAATTTATGTATAACTGGTGGAGAACCGACAATATTAGGAGATAGATTTATTGGTTTTTTGAAAAAATGCGCTGATACTTTTCCTGAAAGCAATATTACTATACTTACCAATGGAACTCAATTCAGTAACTTTGAATTTACTAAACAAGTATGTAGTATTAAAGCTAAAAATCTTTTAATCTGTATAAGCTTATATGCGGATACATATATATTGCATGATAGAATTACACGATTGAAAGGAAGTTTTTATAATACTGTTAAAGGTATTCAAAATATTGCTAAATTTTACAAAAATATAGAAATAAGGTTTGTTATTAGCAAGCTTAATTATCAAAGACTCTTATCTTTCGCAATTTTTGTTTACAGAAACTTTCCTTTTGTAACACATGTCGCTTTTATGGGTCTTGAGATGACAGGTTATGCTGAAAAAAACTTAAATGAGGTATGGATAGATCCTGTTGACTACAAAGATTATTTGAAAAGTGCAGTTTTAGAGCTAGAAAGAAGAGATATAAATGTTTCAATATACAACATTCCTTTATGTCTTCTCCCAAAAGACATTTGGCGTTTCTCAAGAAAATCAATTTCTAATTGGAAAAATGATTATTTACCTATATGTAAAAATTGTGATATGCAAGAAATGTGCTGCGGTATTTTTACTACTTCTGCTTTTCAAAGCAATAACATTAAACCAATTGTTATTGACAAAAACCAAACTTAAGTTTATATTTAAAAAAGTAACATTACATTAAGGAGACAATAATGAAAAAATTGTTTTCCAAAGCTAAGGTTTTACTTGGTTCATTAATAGCGCTATTTGGAATTAACTTAGGCAATAGTAGTAATAGTAATGCTGATATTTACCCAATTCAAACCACTACCTACAACACTAATCTAAATAATATTACAGAACAGTCTCCATTAATTCTTTATCATTCTTCTCAATTATCCAAAACTGAGAATAATCTTTTAGCTTGGGATGACTATGGTGATTCTCATTACTCACATTCATCACATTACTCACATTCATCACATTACTCACATTCATCACACTATTCCCATTACTCTTCTCAATAAATAAGAAATTGGAAAATTAAAGCCATTAAATACCCGTCTTTTTATTACCTCTTTTAAGCGCCATAGTATAATGTACCCCTAAATCAATACGGAATTTTTAGAATTTTTACTCCTTAGAAAAATTCTGCCAATGATTTAGAGTGTGTTTGAATTTATCCTAAAATATACAAAATCGTATAAATTACTCGCTATCCAGTTAAACTGATATTTTTAGAAATATTATTTAAAAGGCATTTTAAAAGTTTTATAGTTTTTTAAAGTAGGCTTAGATTAAAA
>JBMFSA010000039.1:0-4081 GCA_049967795.1 Candidatus Micrarchaeia archaeon
GTCATTAAATCATCTGAAATAACAAACTTTACCTGCATTTTATCTGCTCTTTTATCCTTTGAATAGCCATATGCCCCTAATTCAGATTTTGTGCCTTCAAAATATGAGGATGAAAAATCAATAAATTTCTTGTTATATGCTAGATTATACTTCTTCAAAAATAACTGATATCTCTCTAATAGGACTGAGGACAACCTTCCTACCTTTTCAAGAGCTCTGTATATGGATCTTTCAGATGGTATGTGCTTAAATCCAAGATCTTGAAATACCTCTATGGGATATGTATTCTTGATTTGATGTATTGAAACAGAATGAGTGAGCCTGTTATAAATCAATAATTCTATAATTTTTTGGAAGTCCATGGATTCTTCCTGAATATTTCCAAAGATCTCTGAAAATACTGAATAATGTTTTTCAGCGAAATCTATTAATGCCAATCCTCCCAGAGAATATGTAACGTTTTTCTGTGACATAATAAGGGCATCATTTTTCACCTATAAATTTTATAAATGTGGCGAAGTTAAGTTTATAATGATTTCAAAGGAATGTTATAAATATTTTTCTCCTAAATGCAAAAATATTTTATACAATTTATATTTAATATTAAATGATAAGCCCCTGAACAAAATTATTTAAATATATTTAATTGATATATCTTAATAAACGAAAAAAAGAATTAATTAAAAAGGTGATTTAAATATGAGAATTGTGGAAGATGTTTATTTAGTGGATTATTTAAGAACTGCTTTTTCTCGATCTAGACCTAAAGAACCACAACGGGATGTATATAATTCCATAAGAATGGATGAAGCGGAGGCTATGCTAATAAAAGAACTTGTGAATAAAAATAAAATAAATCCATTTGAAATAAATGATGTTATTACAGGCTGTGCAGCCCAGGCTGGAGAGAACTGGCTTTATGGAGGCAGACATCCAGTATTCCTTGCAGAATTACCATTTGAAGTTCCTTCAATGGCTATAGATAGGGCCTGCTCATCCTCAATGAATGCTATTGCAATAGGTTTCTGGGAAATAATGTCTGGTTATTCTGATATAGTCTTGGCAGGTGGTATGGAGCATATGACCCATGTTAGAAGAGGATATACCCCACACATAGAGGCAAATGAAAAATTATTGAAAGATCCAAAATACAAAAAATACAATATGGATATTTCATATAATATGGGTTTAACTGCTGAAAAACTTGCTGAAATAACAGGAATAAAAAGGGATGAGATGGATGAATTTTCTTTAAGGAGTCATAGGTTAGCTACAGAAGCGTTAAATTATAATTATTTCAAAGGTGAAATACTTCCAATAGAAGTAGAATATGAGGGAAAAAAGGTTATTGTTGATAAAGATTTGAGTGTTAGACCTGATACAAATTTAGAACAACTTTCAAAATTGCCTCCTGCATTTAAGCCTGATGGAATAATAACAGCAGGCAATTCTTCACCAATGAATGCTGGTGCATCAATGACAATGCTTATGAATGAAAAAACTATGGAAAAATATAATTTAAAACCATTGGCAAAAATTGTTGCTTTTGGATGGGCAGCTGTAGATCCAAGTATTATGGGTGAAGGACCTGTTCCTGCATCCAAAAAAGCATTAAGATATGCGGGCTTAAACATAGAAGACATAGATTACTGGGAAATTAATGAAGCATTCGCTGTAGTTGTTTTAAATGCGGTCAAAAATTTAAATATAGATCTGGATAAGGTCAATATTCATGGTGGTGCAATAGCAATAGGGCATCCTTTAGGTGCTTCTGGGGCAAGGATAACTGGAACATTAGCAAGAATTTTAAAAGAAAAAAATGCAAAATATGGATTAGCAACCTTGTGCGTAGGGGGTGGCCAAGGATTTTCGGTCATATTAGAAAATGTAAATAAATAATTTTTAAAATTTAAAATATATTTTTCATTATTATATCAATATTCATGAATTAATTTATTAAGTGATTATTGTGAAATAGATAAATATTTAAAATTCCATTGGTGGTTCTATATCTCTTTATAAGAATAAAAATTTAAGATGATTTTTCCTTTACCATTCTTATATAAGCATCATTCAACTATAATGTGAATTTTTTAAAGTCATCTCTTCTAATAATTTAAAAATAACGTGCTGCTTCAAATTTAGATATTTGCTATTTATTTTTACACTATTCACGATGATGATTATGTTTTCTATTATTTGTTAATATTTCCCTCTATTGTGTTTATTTTAAAATTTCAACATAATATTTTAATTTCATACAACTAAATATTTTTCCAAGATATATTCTGCATTTTACATTAGTAATACATCCAACCATTTTTACCCTAAATGTGCTTATTTTCAAGTCTATTGCTAACTGCAGGTTGATCAATTCTTTCTTTTTAAAGTTAATATTTATTTATTATGTATGATAAAAGTTTCCGCTTACCCACATTATATCACAAATTTTTTATGGTCAAACAATTCTAGAATGGACAACATGGCAAAAGAGTAAGAAATTTTTAAATATTGGGAATTCATAAAATTATCTATGGCATTAAAAAATAAAATTGCAGTAGTAACAGGATCAGGAAGAGGAATTGGACGTGAAGTTGCAATCTATCTTGCAGAACAAGGTGCAAAAGTTGTAGTTAATGTTAAGAAACGGGTAGAGGATGGAAATGAAACACTAAAAGAAGTAAAAAAATACAGTGATGGATTAATGATTAAAGCAGATGTTTCTACTAGAGATGGTTGTAAATTTCTGGTTGAGGAAACAATGAAAAAATATGGAAAATGTGATATACTAGTCAATAACGCAGGTTTAGGAATAGGAATGCCTTTTTTGGAAAGTGATGATAAACTTATAGAAAAAATGATCTCTACAAACTATCTTTCAGTAATTTATTGCACTCAGGAATTTTCTAAAATATTACCTGAAGGGAGCTCAATTATTATGATGGCATCGCTTGCTGGAATAAGACCTATGATTTACTTATCTTTATATGGGAGCTTAAAAGCGGCTGTTATAAAACTGACTGAATATCTAGCTTTAGAGTTAAAATCAAAAAAGATAAGAGTAAATGCCATTGCACCTTCAATAGTGAAAACTAAGATGGGTGAAAGCCTTATAGAATATCTTCATATGACTGAGGAGGAGTATGCAACAAAACATACACTTACTGGAAGTATAATATATCCAACAGAAATAGCAAAAGCTGTAGTTTTTCTTATTGAGTCCACAAATATTACAGGTCAAACATTAATAATAGATTCGGGTCAGTCATTATTAGGTGATTTTCCAATATAACTGGGCTAATTTTTAACTAAAAGTCGTAGCTTTCTTGCTCATAATTACGTAGGTTTTGTATAAATAAAAATATCTCTATGAAAACTCAAGCTAAGGAGGTTTTTTAATAAAACAAAACTTAAGACCCTATCAATTGAGATATTTTTATAGCCAATATAAAAATAATTGCAATTCTGAATAAGTTTTGATTAAAAACTTAATGAGTATCTGAGTAATGATCTTTTAGGAATTTTTGAAGAAAGATCAACAAATTTATAAATCTCGTTGTTAATTAAAATTTGAAAGGTTTGATTTATCATAAAAGGAATGATATAAATAATACTAAATCCTTTATTTAAAATAATTTTTTTAAAAATTCTAAAAAACGATTTTAAAAAAACTTTTAAATATCGGAGATTTATAGAACAAAACTGATCTGTATGGAAATAAAGAATGTAGCCGTTATAGGATCTGGTACAATGGGCCGTGGGATTGCTGAGGTTTTTGCTTTGTATGGCTTCAATGTCTATTTAGAAGATATTTCTGATGATATTCTTAAAAAGGCAATAAATGAAATTAAGGATAGTCTTGAGAAATTAGCAAGGAAAGGAAACATTGGCAATTTAAATGATATTTTATCCAGGATTAGAACATATACTTCAATAGAAAGTGCCGTTAAGGATGCGGATCTTGTGATAGAGGCAGTGCCTGAACTTGAGGAACTCAAAAAGAAAATATTTTCAGAAATAGAAAAATATACAAGAAAAGATACAATACTTGCAAGCAATACATCAAACATTAGAATTACTG
>JBMFSA010000040.1:0-4051 GCA_049967795.1 Candidatus Micrarchaeia archaeon
TTTATAATAAAATTATAAAAATAGAAAAATTATACATAACATTTAAATAATTATTTGTTAATAATAATTGAATATTTATAATAAATTAATTAATAACATAATGAAAAATATAAAAAAATATAAATATCAAAAGGTATAAATTAAAATAATATTAATAATAAAATTAATATAAATAAAATATTATTTATAATTAAAATAATAATAAAAAATATAAACAATAAGGTGTTTTATATAAAAATAAAAGATTTAAGATCACTTCAAACTCAGAATCTGAAAGACAAGCTCAAAGAGCTCAGGCTAGAGCTAGCTGTTGAAAAAAGAAAGATTGCTTCAACAGGAGTCGCAAGCAAGGTAGTCAAAACAAAGGATATAAAACATACAATTGCTAGAATACAAACAATTCTCAATGAGAGAGGTGTAAAGGAATAATGTCTGATACTTGTCCAAAATGCGGATTGCCATTAGAACTTTGCGTATGTAAAGTTTTAGATAGGGAAACAGAATCTAAAATAAAGGTTTATATTAAAAAGGCTAAATTCAAGAAGTTCCTAACTGTCGTTGAAGGAATTGATCAAAGCAGTATTGAAAAAACAACAAAGGAGCTGAAAAGAGCGCTTGCTTGTGGAGGCACTATCAAAGATGGCTTGATAGAGCTTCAAGGAGAGCATAAGGATGCGGTTAAGAAGATTCTTGTAAACTTAGGCTATAAGAATGATAATATTGATGTTGTATAGACATCAAATATAAATAATTATTCCTTTTTCTTTTTGTTTTATTTAAAAAATATTATATAGCAATCTATTTATATCTAAAAAATTAATCTATCTTTAATTGATATAAAAATATAGTGGAAAGATGGAGGATTATAAGAATAAGATTGACAATAAAACTAGTAAACAATTAAATAACAATACTGATCATACTCCAACATTAGAAGAAAGAGTTGATAATTTATTAAATAATCTTAACCTAAACTTTAACAAAAGAGAAGATAGGGGCATAACCATCTACGAGGATAATAATATAAATACGTTTATGGATCAGTTGCATAAAAGAGCATTGAATATAGGCTATTTGATAATTCTTGAGCCGGAACAAGCAGGTTTTGCATTTGATAATTTTTATAAATCTTTAATATATCTATCAGAAGTTATTAAATCAAAATATAAGAGGTTTAAAGGAGATAAAGTAGTTATCAATAGATTAAAGGATGCTTATGAAGATTATGTTGATTATATAAAAAATTATAAGAATTCGAGAAGGTTTAATGATAATCTTGAAGATAAGAGGGCAAAAATTGATAATATTCTAATTAGTATAGAATATTTAATTAAAAATTCAAATATAAAAATAGAGGATAAGAATAATGCAAAAGCACACATAGAAAAAATTAAAAATTTAATAAATGGAGATGATATAAAAAATATTGATTCTGAGGATTTTAAAAATTTTAATATTTTAGCTAAAGAGTTAATCAAAATATTAAATGATTATAGTGATATTAACTATAAATCATTAAAGAACACAATAAATAATGCAACAACACTTTTAAAAAATATTAACACCCCCTATCTATTAAAACTTAAGGAGTTCAATTCGATACTTTCTAATGATGAGGAATTCAATAAATTCTGTAAAAATTATTTAGAGAGTATAAAGAAGTTATACAATATAGATTATTTAGATAAAGAGAAGAGTGAAGCTTTAAAGAAGAGTACAGAGGATTATATGAAACTTTTTGTAATAGATGATATTGATATTATTGGATTATTAAGAAAAACATATATGCAAAAAGTTGAAGAATTTGAAAATAAAAATAATAAAATCGCCATTGAAAAACTTTATAATTTTATTATTCAAAAACATGCTCTTTTATATATTTTGAATAATTTTGCATATATAACTGAGGAAAATACAAAGCAGATAATAGCATTTATTGAAAATATAAGAAAAGAATATATTTAAGGAGTTTCTACTAATCTTTCTATTTATTTTTTAACTATTAACATTTATTTTATTGATGAGAATAATATTCATTGTAATTATGATAAATATTATTTATATTTTTATTCTTTTCATCTATAAATTATATTTTATATTTATTTTATAATTATATTTATTTTATAATATAATAAATTTATTTTATAATATTTTTATAATATAATAATAAATAGTAAATTAGATATTATAGTTATAGATTGTAATTAAAAATATTAAAAAAATATTAAAATTTTATAATAGTTAATAGGCAGATAAAATGATTGTTATTGGGATTGAAAGTAGCGCCCATACTTTTGGAGTTGGAATTGTCAAAGATGGAAAGATAATTGCAAATGAAAAGATGATGTATCCTATAAGTGATAGTGGCATAATACCCGCTAAAGTTGCTGATTTCCACTCCATCAATGCTCAAACAGTGATTAAGCAAGCTCTTTCTAAAGCAGACATAAAAATAGAAGATGTAGATGGGGTAGGCTATACAAAAGGTCCAGGTCTGGGTCCCTGCCTCCGCATCGGCCAACTATCTGCAAAAACGCTTGCGCTAAAATACAATATACCTATATTTCCTGTCAATCATGCAGTTGCTCATATCGAAATTGTAAAACAGCTCAACAATATTGATGACGCGCTTGCTCTTTATGTAAGTGGAGGAAACTCGCAGATACTTGCACTTGCTTCAGAGCCATTCAAGCATTATCATGTTTATGGAGAAACGCTTGACATAGGTATAGGCAATATGCTAGATAATTTTGCAAGATATGCCAAGCTAAAGCCAGCATGGGGCTCAACTGTTGCAAAAGCCTCAGAGCACGGCTCATACATTCCAATGCCATATACAGTAAAGGGTATGGACTTTACATTTACAGGACTGCTCACTTATGCAGAGAAGATGCTTGATGAACATTCTCTAAATGATACTGCATATTCATTGCAAGAAACTGCATTTTCAATGCTGTGCGAAGCTACTGAACGCGCTCTTCTGCTGTTAAAAAAGAAGTCTATAATAATATGTGGCGGCGTTGCACAGAGCAGTAGATTAAAAGAAATGGTTATGAAAATGGCGGAGCAGCACAATGCTTCTGTATATACTGCACCAAATGAATTCAATGCTGATAATGGCGCAATGATTGCAGTAGTTGCAGAGCATATGCTTAGAAGCAAAGAACATTTTGATATTGATGAATGTACAATCAATCAAAAATATAGAATTGACAATGCTAAAATAATGTGGTAATAATGCAGAATGAAATTATAAAGATAAGTGAAGGCGCAGAAGCATTTATTTATGAATCAAACTTCATTAATATTAAATGTATAATAAAAGAGAGGATTGCAAAGGACTATAGAAATAAAATACTTGATGAAAAATTGAGAAAAGAAAGAACTGCAAATGAAGCTAGAATTATTGCGCTTGCATCCTCTAATAATATTAATACTCCTTTTGTGCTCCTTGTAGGAAAGTATTCTATAATGATGAATAAGATAGAAGGTATAAATCTTAATGTTTTAATGAAGGAAAATACTTTAAGTGATAATCATCTCGAAAATATAATAAAAGAGTCTGCAAAACAGCTTTCTCTGCTTCATAATATTAATATTACACATGGCGACTTTACACCAGCAAATATTGTAGTTGATAAGGATAAAATATATATAATTGATTTTGGACTTTCAAAAATAACTAGCTCAATTGAAGATAAAGCAATTGACCTTCTTTTAATGAAAAGATCATTAAACAAACACCTTTATTCTTTATTTATTGAATTTTATATGAAAAATTCCAAAGATGCAAAGAAGATTGTTGAAAGATTGGAAGAAGTTGAAAAGCGCGGCAGATATCAAAAACACAACATATAATTTAAATTTATATTATCAATATTAATATATCATTTTTGAATTATTTTTATTTATGGAAGCAAGGATTGCAATGAAAAATAAATTGAAACAAAAAAATGCACAGAGCGCAATGGAGTACCTCATGACTTATGGATGGGCGATCCTTATAATTGCAGTTGCTCTTGTCATACTTTTCCATATGGGTGTATTTAAT
>JBMFSA010000041.1:0-3920 GCA_049967795.1 Candidatus Micrarchaeia archaeon
TTATATAATCCACCACCAGTTACTTCAAGTGTTCCTCTACCACCATTAGCACTTTATGTTCCATCAGGAACCTATTCTTATACAGAAATACCTAACTATTATACTTCTGGAACAACAGTGTATGGATGCCTTCCAGATACAAAATATGGAAGTGTGACAATAACAGGCAATACAGTCTTAACATTACCTTATACTTGCTGGTCAACTCGACAAACCAGCAGTAGTGGAGGTGGTGGAATAGTTGTAGGGGGCTAATTATTTTTATTTCTTTTTTTTCTTTTTCATTTTTTTCATTATTTTTATTAATTTTTTATTAAAATATATTTATAAAAATAGATCAAGTTTTATTATTCTGTTCATTAAAATCTTTTAATCCTTTTTTAAGCTCAAGGACTTCGATAAGTTCATTCGCGCTTAGGATTGGTGTTTTTATTCTATTATCATCATCAATAGCAATCCTTGGACATGCAGTATTTACAAACACATCAAATTTAAGCATGTTGCCCAAAGAAATAAAGTCAAAAGTATCAGAAACAAGAATTTCTGCATTTAGACCAAGCCCCAACTCTTCAATCCTTTTCTTCAATATTTTTGCTAATTCAACATTATACTGTCCATTCTTTATACTGACAAGGATTCCAAAATTCTTTGCATCTATTGAGCTTAGAATTTTCCCTCTACTTTTCTTTTTATACTTCTCCCTTAATTCATCAATTCTCTCTATTTTATTAACAAAAGGATCAGCAGCAAAGAAAGGTTTGCTTGTATTTAAAACCGCACCAATCGGATGAAAGAGACCTCCACCAAAATATACGTGTGCATCTACAATACTATCAACTCTTGCAGCACTTCCAACATCACAGCCAAGTATCTGACCATCATATTTTGCAAATCCAAAAGGCTTACCTATTATAACACTCTTACCTTCTCTTTCAATAATATCTTTTATTAAAGGAAGCTGATGGATATGCTGTACAGTTGTAACAATTGCTATTTTCTTGTAAGGTTTCAATAAAGGCATTAATTCCTTAATAATGTTTAAAGGTGCATCAATCTTATATTCGACATATTCTATTTCAAACTCTTCTTTTACTTTATGAAATTCTGCATGACCAAAATGAATAAGCTTATCAACTTTCAGTTTCCTCGCTTCACTTATAGCTAAATCACATGCACCAAAAGAGGGAGAAGCAGATATAAAAACTTCATGCCCTTCTGATTTAAGTTTTTTTGCATAGTCAATTGCATTATGTTTTAATCCTTCAGGAAATTGGAGTAGTATACGCATATTTGCACTCATATTATATAATAATATTAATAGACAATAATAAAAACATTCCTCACGAATAAATTCGTGGGCTTTCTCTAACCATTCTGTAATATTATTGAAGCTAATTTTGATATTAATTATAGATATTTAATATATATACTTTATTTATTATAAAATTATTTGTTGGATATATAGTATGTTCCTGAAAGCTTTGCGGATGCTCTCTTAAGTGCATCAATAGCAATCTCCTTATTCGCTTGATTTGTTTTTATTAGAAATACGTGCTGATTAGGTCTCAATCTTGCTGCAACCGATATAGGCTTTCCGAAAGCAAGGCTCATACCTCTTGAAACTCTGTCTGCTCCCGCGCCACTGGCCATCTTGTGCTCTCTTATTACATTATGTGGATATACAAGAAGCTTCATATAATATGCTTCTGGTATTTTTGAATCAAGGAATTTGTGCGCCACAGTTCTTGCTGCTTCAAGAGCATTTGATCTAAGTTGGATTGACTCATTTGTAGTTAAATAGCTTATAAAATCATATTCGGGCTTATCTTTTCCCATATCAAAAATCTGTATGCTTGTATGGGGCAAGGCTCTTATATAATTCTTTCTAGGCTTCTTTTGAGAATATCTTGCCCAGCTCTGTGAATTTGGTTTTCTGCATGTTCTTGCAGGTCTTAATCTTGCCATATTAATCACATAAACAATATTTAGTATAAATTAAACAATCAATAATTTAAATAAATTTATAATTAAGAACTTTATATTAACATTTATATTAATAATTAAAAATAATTAAAATAAAAAATAATGCAAAACATAATATAAATTATAAAAATATAATATAAATTATAAATAAATAATATAAATAATTTACTGTTCTGCTATTCTATTTGCTCTAATATATTTAGCATTATAAATATTCTTTCAAAAAGTTATAAAAACTTATCTACATATAGTTTATTATTGTAGTTTAATAATTGCTATATACATCAATATATATAATATAAGAAGTATATATATTAATTTATGTAGTTATTTATAAAATTGGAAATATAATAAATTAAATAAATTAAATAAAAAATAATAAAAATAATAATATTAAAAAAATAATAGGGTGTTGATATGGATTTTATAGATTCTGAAATTGAGAATAAAAATTATAATAATACAAATGATGAATATTTTCAGACAAAAATAGCAGTTGTCGGATGTGGAGGAGGGGGCAGCAACACAATTTTAAGAATAGCTAGAATGGGAATAAGAGGAGCTACATTAATGGCAATAAATACAGATGCAAAGCATCTTAAAATGATGGATGCTACTATAAAGCGTATATTAATAGGAGGTGTTTTGACAAACGGATTAGGAGCTGGAGGATTTCCAGATATAGGAGCAAAAGCAGCAGTTTATTCGAAGCAAGCTATTGAAGATGCACTCCGTAACTATAATATGGTTTTTATAACTGCAGGTATGGGAGGAGGAACAGGCACTGGATCTGCGCCTATCGTTGCAGACATTGCTAAATCATCTGGAGCAATTGTTATAGGCATCGTAACATTTCCCTTTGCGCTTGAAAGAGTAAGATTAGAAGTTGCAAGAAAAGGTATTGAAGAATTGAGAAAGCATGTTGATACATTGATTGTTATAGATAATCAGAAGTTATTTTCACTTTATCCTAATCTTGCAATAGACCAGGCATTTAAAATTGCAGATGAAGTAACGGCAAGGGCAGTGCGAGGTATTACAGAAGCAATAAATACACCAAGCCTGATAAATGTTGACTTTGCAGATATCAAGAGCATAATGAGTGGCGGGGGATTGGCTTTCATAAGCATTGGAGAAGGATCAGGACCCAACAAAGTTGAAGATGCAGTAAAGGATACATTCAAAAACAAGCTCCTTGATGTAGATTATGCAGGAGCTAATTCAGTACTTATACACATAACAGGAGGTAATGACCTTACACTTGGGGAGGCAAATGAAATTGGCAAAAAGCTTACTGAAATGACAGTTCCAGATGCAAATGTTATATGGGGTGCAAGGGTAGAGCCAACTTATAACAGCAAAGTATCTGTAATAGCAATATTTACAGGGATTAAAAGTGCAAATATTCTCGGAGGATCGAGCACAAATAGTACAGATAAAGGGAAAGGATTTGGATTAGAAGAAATATAAAAGATATAGCACTAAAAACAAAAATAAAAAGAAAAGAAAATATTATTAATATTATTTCTCTTATTCCTTTTATTCTCTAATTTTAATTTTATTTATAATATACTTTTATTATTTATTTCTTTTATACATATTTTGTATAGCAGATGTAAATATTGATGTATATTCATTTTGTGGTAGTTTATCTAAATTCTCTTTTATCAATTCTGTTGCTTCATTTCCATATTTCTCTGCAACTGATTTTGCATATTCTACTCCTTTATATTTCTCAATCATTTCTCTTAAAAAGTTTATATCCTCTACTGTCTTCTCTTTTTGTTTCTTGTGATAAATACTATTTATCTTCTCCTTCTCTTCTTTTGTTGCATTCTTAAAAGTATATAAAATTATTAGAGTGATTTTACCTTCATAAAGATCTTGAAAATTTTTCTTGCCAAATAATTTTTCATCTGCAGTCATATCTAATATAT
>JBMFSA010000042.1:0-3715 GCA_049967795.1 Candidatus Micrarchaeia archaeon
AGGCAGTTGCAAAATACCCTGAAATAGTGAAGAAGTACTTTGGCAGCGTTGTGCCTATAAATGACAATAAATTTGCCGCGCTCAATACTGCAGTATGGAGTGGAGGAAGCTTTATCTATATACCAAAGAATACAAAGGTCACAATGCCTCTTCAAGCTTATTTCAGGATTAATGCAGAGAATGTAGGTCAGTTTGAAAGGACTCTAATAATAGCAGATGAAGGAGCAGATGTTACATATATAGAAGGATGCACTGCACCAATCTATATGAGTAGTTCAATACATGCTGCAGTTGTTGAGATTATTGCACATAAAGATGCGCATGTTAAATATATAACAATCCAGAATTGGTCCAAGAATGTATATAATCTTGTCACTCAAAGAGCTTATGCTTACGAGAATGCAAAGGTTGAATGGATTGATGGGAATATAGGAAGCAGAGCAAATATGAAGTATCCAAGTGTATTTTTGAAGGGTGAAGGGAGTAAAGGCGAGATTCTATCAATTGCAGTTGCGGGAAATAAACAAGAACAGGATACTGGAGGCAAGATCTATCATCTTGCAAGCAATACTTCTTCAAGAATAATATCAAAAAGTGTTTCAAAAGGCTCTGGAAAGAGCAATTTTAGAGGTCTTGTGTATGTTGGAAAAGATGCAAAAAATGCAAATGCATATGTAAGATGTGATGCAATGTTAATTGATGCAGAATCGAGCTCTGATACATACCCTTATTTTGATGTGCAGAATAATACTGCTACAATAAATCACGAAGCAGTTACAGGAAAGATAAGTGAAGATAAAATATTTTATTTAATGTCAAGAGGGATAAGTGAAGAGGATGCAATTGTAATGATAGTGCTTGGATTCATTGAACCGCTTGCAAAGACAATTCCACTAGAGTATTCATTGGAGCTCAAAAGGCTCATAAAGCTTGACACATCAAATTCAATCGCTTGATGCTTGATATGATTGATAATAAAATAAATTATAATAAATGTTAAGAATTATGAAAATTGGTTATAATGAAATATATAGAAATATAAATGGAAATAAATGGAAAATAAGATGAATATAATGGCAGATGAGAGAGTTGATTATATTTACAAAAACTACAGAATTGTTGAGACAAAAAACATTCATGAAGGTAAAGGTTACTCTCAAAAAGAGCTCAAAGAAGCACTTAAACAGCTAGTCAATCTTAATTTTGATTTTATGGTTGTAGAAAATGAAGTTTACCAAGACTATAATGATATTAAAGCATCAAACAAGAAAGAGAGCACGCTTGATCTTTCAGGCAGTGCATCACTACTTATAGTAGATTCAAACCTCAATCTTTCTATAAAAAACAGCAACAACAATAATATAATAATTGTTTTATTAGGCTCTTCAAATCTATCATGCATGGCAGAGCTCGCGCACAATGCATCTATCACGCTTGTTGATTTATCAAGCTCATCATCAAATTCTTTACATATATCATCAAGCTCATCATTAATTTTCAATATATTATCATTCTCAAAGAGCTCAAAGATAAGAGCAATGCTCAACGCATTTGCCAATTCCTCAATAAAGCTCAATACTGCATTCTTAATGGATAATTCAACTATTGATTCAGAGGTGCTTGCATATAACAAAGATAGAAACAGCTCAATTTCAATACATTCAAATGCTGCTTTATTCAACAGCTCAAGATGCTTGCTTAAAAGCTATGCCGAGCTTGAGAAAGGTGCAAAGGATTCAAGGTCAGATATAATACATAGATGCATTGTCTTGAATGAGAAGGCGCATGCAGATTCAATTCCTGTGATGTCTGTAAAGGATAAAGATGCATATGCAGCCCATTCATCTTCAATAATTCCATTTGACAGTGAATTCTCATTCTATGCAAATACAAGAGGAATAGATTCGAATGAAGCCAAGAAGATAGAAGCGCAAGGATTGATGGAGCTGGTAAGCAGAAGCATAAATGACGATTATAAAAGCATAATAGAGCATTTAATTGAAGAGAAGCTGAAGATGATAAAATGATAGAGGATGATGTTATAAAGGAGTTCATACCTGCATTCAAGGCAAGGTGCGCAAAGATTCTTTATAAAGATTATAAGATGAATCAGAAAGATATTGCTTCAATGCTCAATATAACACAACCTGCAATACACAAATACTTGAAAGGCAAATACTCTTCAAAAATAAAAAAGATAGAAAAAGATATAGAGGATAGCAGCATCATAAGCTTCATTGATAATACAATGAAAGATAATAAATACAATGCACAGAAGTATGTATGCAAGGAATGCTCAAAGATTATGCATAATGACTGTATATTAAAGATTGAATAAAAAATAAATAAAAATTAATAGAAATAAAAAATAAAAAGAAAATAAAAAAACAAAAAAAGAAAGAGAAAATATTAGTATAATGAATATTTTTATTTGATTATAATAAGAGTGTTTTTATGGATTTAGATATAATAGAGCTTCATGCATATGCAGCAAATAGAGAGATTATAAAAGGATTGAATCTTCATATCAAAGACCGTGAAGTGCATGTCGTTATGGGTCCTAATGGATCAGGAAAGACAACCCTTGCAAAAGCAATAATGGGTGCTCCAGATATCAAAGTCAAAGGACGGATAATGCTTGATGGCAAGGATATAAGCAGGCTCGCCCCAGATGAGCGTGCAAAGCTCGGCCTTTTTTTGCTATTCCAGAATCCTCCAGAGCTTGAAGGTGTCAGCTTTGTGAGCTTTCTTAGATCTGCAAAAGAGTCTATAGAAGGCAAGGAAGTTGATATAAAGAAGTTCATGTCAGAGCTGAAGAGTGATGCAGCTTCACTTAAAATTGATAGCGAGCTTGTAGGCAGGCAGCTCAACTACAAATTCTCCGGAGGGGAGAAGAAGAAAGCTGAGATTGTTCAAATGAAGATTCTTAAGCCAAAACTTGCAATATTAGATGAGCCTGATTCTGGATTGGATGTTGACTCTATAAGAGATGTTATGAATAGTATAAATGAAATAAAGGAAAGCAACAAGATCCCAATACTTATAATTACACATTATAGCAGAATCTTTAAATATATCAAGCCAGAATATGTTCATATATTGATTGATGGAAGGATTGTTGAGGAAGGGGGTATAGAATTGATCAATGAGATTGATGCAAAAGGTTTTGAATATTTTGCAGACAATAAATAATAAAATATAAAAAATATAAAAAATAATAATGTAAAAAACATAAAGATAAAAAAATAATAAAAGTAAGATAAAGATAAAAAAGAATGAATAAGTAAAATAAATAATGATTTTATGAAAGAGAAAGATGGAAAGAATAATAAAAACAGCAATACTTACAATGCATTGATAAAAGTGCCAAAAAGTAGCATAGATTATAATAAAGTGCTTGGTAAAATGCACGAGTATAAGAGAAGTAGGATAAATATAAGCAAAAAAGATACTTTCTTATTATTTGAAATTGAAGCTGATGACATTACTGCGCTTAGAGCTTCATTGAATATGCTTATGAGGGATATAAGTGTTGTCAATGATGTATCTAAATTGTAATATATTTCTTAGATTTTTTAAAAATTTTTATTTTTAAACTCCTTTTAAAGAGTATTAAATTATAATATTTATTATAATATTTTTTAAATACTATTTTAATTTAATGATATATTTATTTTTTTAAATTTCAAAAGTTTTGTATCTCGATAAATTTTTA
>JBMFSA010000043.1:0-3490 GCA_049967795.1 Candidatus Micrarchaeia archaeon
TATTTCGTCAATATATTTGCCCTTGAATAATGCCGATTTGGGCAAAACACCCATAACCTTGAATCCCATCTTTTCATATAAATGTTTTGCTGACGAATTACCCTCAAAAACGCCCAATTTTATTATTCTATAATTTTCTTTCTTTGCTCTCTCGAGTATTACTTTCATAAGTTCTTGTCCAAGCCCACTATTCCTATAATCTTTTATTATTGCTATACCAAATTCTCCTATTGTATTTTCTCTCCATCTATGTCTTGTGATATCAGCTTCTGCAACAACTTTGCCATCTGCTACACCAACAATAGCTATATCGCCATTAATTAGTCCTTGAATTTTATCAGTAACAAAATTTATTTCATCTAAATAACTCTGCTTTTCATTGACCATAAGAAAAGCATCTTCTTCTATAAGCTCATTAATATTATGCATGAGATCATTAACATCAGTTAAATCTATTGCGCGTATTGTGATTTGTTTACCTTTTTTGTCAACAAAATTTTCAATAAATTCTCCTGGCTCCATAATACCACAAATATTATCTGTTTTAAAAATATTTAAGATTTATGTAATAAAGCAAAGATATTTCCTTGTACGAGAAAAGTTAAAGGACGGGAATCTGCGCCTGCTAGAGATCGTGCAAAAGATATAATTGATGCATTTTTAGACAAAGAATATTGTAATAAATCAATGATTCCTATTCTCTTTTCTCATGTTGTTTCAAAATTAATAACTCAATCTTGAAAGGTATATACTTAATTGAATCGGGTATGGCATACATGCTTGACGCCGATATTCCTGTTAAGATTGGAAACTTAAATTTAATTTTTTGGCTTCTTTAGTTCCTCTATCATCTTATTTAATTGTTCTTCTATCATGTTATATTCTTCTTTATCTTTTATTAAGTCTAAATGTATCAAATCCGTTGCCATTACTTCTTTTATAAACACATTATTAAATTTATTAACCCATTTTTCGGCATTCTCATAATTTTCTTTTCCATATTTTTTAATAAGTTCATTTCTAATTTGTTCCAAATCTTTTCCAAGATTATATATATTCTTTTTGCCCCCTTCTGAAATAAAATTTATATTTTTTTCATAAGCATTATAAACGCTCTTCACATCCTTTTCCTTTCCTGTAATTAATAATTGTAATGGCTGAGAAGCTTCTTTTAACTTTTCTGTAGAATTTGAAATATTTTGTATAATCCTATTCATCACTTCAATTGTATATAGGAATGAATTAGCTATAGGGTTAGTTGCGTCTTCAGAAGACTTGTTTATTAGATCATTTATTTTATTATATATCTTAAGAAAGGCTTTAGCACCCTCCTCCATCGAAGAAGAAAGAGGATTTTCTATTAAATCAACCATAAAACCTATTGGTGTGTTTCTAATTTTTGAATACTTAATAAAGGTAGCTAGATAATCACAATATATAAAATCAGCAGCTAATACTGCAGCCAAGATATTACTATCAATATATTTTTCAAATTGGTCTAAATTAGACTCATCAGCATAGAAAAACTTAATTATGTCTTTCGCAAGAGCTTCTGGATTTTCCTTATATATTTCCTTCAACGACTTGTTAAATAAATTTGACATATCTTTTTCAGGATTTTTAAAATTGTTTTCCATTTTATCACAAGTTTATTTATAAATTTTCAGATATTTATATATTTTGCTAATATTTTATTGCATAACAATTAAAGCAAATAAAAAGATATTAAATTAATTTTATTTTATTGTTATATTTTATAGTAAAGAAGGAATAGTTCACTGCTTGATTGGATTCAAAAGAAAAAAAGAATACTGCAACTTATATTGCAGTATTATTTAGTTATAAATAAAGATGGTTTTAATACCATCCCCTTGCTTTCATTGCTTTTGCTACTCTATCAACTGCTATTATATATGCAGCCATTCTCGGTGTTATATCCTTTCCTTTCTGCTTGTAATCATTCTTCAATTTCATTGTATCATTGAATGATTTTGTTATTATCTTGTCGAGTTTTGTTCTGAATTCATCAAGCTCCCAGTAATAACCATTGATATTCTGGACCCATTCAAAATATGATCCTATCACTCCGCCGCTGTTTACTAAGAAGTCTGGAAGGTCTAATATACCTTTTTCATGAAGTATTGAATCTGCATCAGGAGTTACAGGTCCATTCGCGAGCTCGAGTAGAAGCTTTGCTTTTATTCTGTCTGCATTATCTTTTCTTATCTGGTTTTCTATTGCGGCTGGGATGAGCACATCAACATCAAGCTCGAGAAGCTCTTCATTGCTCATCTTCTTTGCGTTTTTGCTCTCGTAAGCCTGCACTGTTCCGCTCTCCTCTTTTGCTTTCTGAAGCTTTGCATAGTCCAATCCATCTGGATCATAGATCGCGCCTTTCGAATCGCTCACGGCAACGACCTTTGAGCCGAACATGTCTTTTGCAAATGTATAAGCGTACATTCCTGCATTTCCAAAGCCCTGGACTGCGACTTTTGCATTCTTCAAGTCTATTTTGAGCATCTTTGCGGCCTCTCTCATTACATACATGCCTCCTAAAGCTGTTGAGTCATTCCTGCCTTTAGCGCCCCACAGCTCGAGTGGCTTGCCTGTTATGACGCCGAATGAATTATATCTGACAATATTGGCATATTCATCCATCATCCAAGCCATGATTTGAGGTGTTGTGTATACATCAGGAGCAGGTATGTCAATTTCTGGTCCTATATATTTTCCTATAGCTCTTATGTAGTTTCTTGAGAGTGCTTCAAGCTCTCTTTCATCCATGCTTTTCGGATCACAGATTATACCACCCTTAGCTCCTCCATATGGAATATCAGCAAGCGCAGTCTTCCATGTCATCCATGCTGCTAATGCTTTTACTGTATCTAAGCTTTCTTGTGGATGGAATCTTATACCTCCTTTAGCAGGGCCTCTTGCATCATTATACTGCACTCTAAAGCCAGTAAAGGTTTTTGTTGTTCCATCACTCATCTTTACAGGTATATTTACTGTTAAACTTCTCTGCGGCTCTCTCAATATCGCATGTGCTTGTTTATCAAGATTCATAATTTCAGCAGCCTGATCAAGCTGCTCTTGTGCAATTTTAAAAGGATTCAATTCTTCTGCCATTTTCTCATCTTTCTTTTTATATTATTAATATTACTATTCAACAAGAATTTTTAACAAAACACAATCAAATAAACAATATTATTAATTTAAGTATTTCTATCTCTTGCACTTTTTACTTATTATTATTTTTAATTAATTATATATTATTATATATTTTGTATTATTCTTATTTATTTTAATACACTTTTTGCAATATATCTTTGCTGACTCTCTATTTTTAATTTATTTTTTTATACTTTTTTATATTTTATAAAGTAATTTATTATTTTATTATAAATTATTATTAAAAAATTATTTTATAATGAGTTAGATTTAATTGTTTGAAAGAAAAATTTCCAACATTAAAAGGCACACATCTTGA
>JBMFSA010000044.1:0-3165 GCA_049967795.1 Candidatus Micrarchaeia archaeon
CATCTAATCTAAAATGGGCCATCTTATCACTTTTCTTTAAGAAAAATTGTAAAAAAAGTATTTAAAAGTTTGTATAATTTATAAATTGCAAATTATCAAAATAAATTAAAAAAATAAAACAAAATGATAAAATTAAAAATTTATAAAATTAAATAATTTGATAAATATAAAAATTTATTAATAAAACAAAAAAATAAAATTAATTTTGCAATTTTTGATGATCTAATAATATTATTTGAATTATTGTGTTATTGAGATGCTCTGCTCCCTCATAAACTGCTGAAGATAGAACTTGCTTCCCGTGCCTTTTCCTCCAACACTACTTCCTTTCCATCCAACAAATGTGTGCATTCCAACAATCGCGCCTGTTGTTGCGCTGATCTCTCTATTGATGTATATTACACCATCCTCTATGCTGTTTATATATTCATTGATTTCCTTCTTGTTCTTTGAATATAATCCAGAAGTAAGTCCATATTCAACATCATTTGCCATTCTTATTGCATCATTAAATTCCTTATACTCTTCAACAAGCAGTATAGGAACAAAAAGCTCCCTCTTCACAAGCTCATTGTCATGCTTGACTTCTGCTACAGTAGGCTCAACATAGAATCCATTCAAGCCAGTATTGACTTTATTCCCTCCATAAAGAATCTTTCCTGTTGCCTTAAGCTTCTCAACAGCTTCATTATATGTTTTAAATGCACTCTCACTTATCAGCGGACCCATATATACACTCTTGTCAAGCGGATTGCCTATCTTGAATTCTCTAATCTTGTCGATGAGCTTGCTTATGAACTGCTCTTTTATTGATTCATGCACATATACTCTTGAGCATGCACTGCACTTCTGACCATCAAAGCCAAATGCAGCACTTGCAACTCCTGTTGCCGCCTTTTCAATGTCTGCATACTTTGATACAATCACAGGATTCTTGCCACCCATCTCAACAACAAACATCTTTTGAAGATTTAGAGAGTATGCCTTTGCAATCATCCTTGTGCCTGTGCTCCTCGATCCTGTAAATACAATCCCGTTTACATCCTTGCTTATTACAAGCTCATCTCCAACTTCAGATCCAGGCCCTGTGAGATAGTTGAATACTCCATCTGGAAGCCCTGCCTCTTTGAGCAGTTCATATATCTTCAAGCCAGTCAGCATTGTCATATTATCGGAAGAAGGCTTGAATACCACTGTATTGCCTGTAATCATAGCCCCAGTACTCATTCCAACTGATATAGAAAGAGGAAAGTTGAATGGAGCAAGCACTCCGAATACACCAAAGGGCTCCATCCTTATTGTTATCTTCTCCGGAGTTATAGCAGGAGCGCCTTGGAATCCTGCTTCTACCTTTTTATTGCTCTCTTTTATTACATTCTTTCTTAAATAGCCTTTGTTTGCCTCTAACTCATTTGCATAATACCTCATAAAATCTATTGCCTCATCAACCTCTCCTATTGATTCATATCTTGACTTTCCATTTTCATAACTTAGAATTGCACCGAGCATGAACTTGTTCTTTGAGAATAGATCAGCCGCCTTGCGGAATATAGCGGCGCGCTCCTTGTAGGATTTTAGCTTCCATGTTTGAGCGACTGCTTTAGCCTCGTTTATAGCAATCCTAGCGTGCTCTCTTGTTCCTTTTTGGAAGTATCCTATAATAGTTCCATCTATTGGCGACTTTTCTGTAAACTTCTGATCTGATGTATACTCTTTGCCTCCCAGATACATAGGATAAGTTTTTCCAAATATGTGCTCCTTTACATTCTTCACTGCCTCATCAAAAAGTGCATCAAACTCAGACTCTTTATTTGACTCAACGTATTTTCTATAAGTAAATTCATTCTCAAAAATTTGCTTCATACAAACCACTCTTTTTTCTTTTTATTTTATATTTTAATTATTTTATTATAATTTATTTTATTATTTTTATTATCTTTCTATACTCTAAATTATTAATAGCAGAAGAAAAAAATATTATAAATATTTTTTAATGATTTATTTGTTGATATATTATTAATTAATTATTTTTATCATTTTTGAACGATTTAATATAAATAATCTGGGAATACAAATTTATATTACTTAAATTTAAATTTATTATAATAGATATAATATAAAGATACAAATATAAAACTATTTATTATTTTTATTATTTTTTTATTTTTTTATAAAATAAATCAATATATTCAACATATTTAGAATATATAAAAGTATTATATAAGAAAAACAGAAATAAAAGAATCTGAATAAATTTTTGACTTCTTTCAGAATAATATTTACTCAATCATAAAAGAAGTTTATTATAAGATTAGTCATTAAAAGTCATTAAAAAATAAAAATAAATAAAATAGTGCGCTTAAAGTATAAGCGCCCTATATAAACAAATATTAGATATTTAGAAGGATTATCTTCTTCCTCTCTTTGCTCTCTTTGCTCTTGCTACATATCCAGACTTATCTACAAAATATAGATAATCTTTGTCTAATGTGAACTTCTCTGTTCCTATTCTCGCTTTTTTGCCTTTTGGATTATTCTTCATAGGAGAGCGCCATACAAAACCATCCTTCCCTATGTAGTATAAATAACCGTCTTCCTTCTCAATTTTTTCTTTTCCAATTCTCTCTGCCATATTATTCACCTTTCGAATATATAGTAGAAGGATAAGTTTAAATACTTATCGCCGAAGTATGTGTCTAAACAAATATAAAAAATTGAGATAAAATATTTACCTATATTAAAAAGTAGTATAAAAAACAGAATAAAAGATTAAATTCAGCTAATATACATTACCAGTATAAAAAGAAAAGCTTTAAATATCTGAAATGTTATAATACTATATAGATATAAAATGTTTAATGGTGAAAAATATGACGAATATAGAAGCAACAAAAGGAAAAGAAAATAATAAGGAGAATTTATTTTATTTAGAGAACTTGCCTACAGGACCAAAGATAGACAATAATCTTACTAAATTAGGAACATCCTTCAACGTCGGAAGTACTTTAAAAATTATAAAAGATTTAATAAACTCCAATAAAAGTTTAATTAATGATATTCAAACAAAAAAGAACGAATTAATTGAAAAGAGTTCTAAAGCTTTTGAAGAAGAGTATAAAGAAAAATTAGACGAATATAATAATCTATTAGAAAAAGTAAAAAAAG
>JBMFSA010000045.1:0-3118 GCA_049967795.1 Candidatus Micrarchaeia archaeon
CGCTGCCAGGTTACGCTACAACCCCTTGAATTATTTCAAATTTAAATGATTGTAGAAAATTTCTTTCTATTAAATTATTTAAATAAATTTATATAAGTTTATATTCAAACTTTTATAATATTCTTCTATAAACATTAGTCACACATTAATCATATAAAATATTATTTAGTATATTTTAATATATATTTTTATTTAACAATAATTATTCTGTAATTATTTGTAATTTTATATTTAATTTTATATTTATAAATAATAAAATTTTTTATTATATTTTATATATTTTTATATTTTTTACTAGATATTTATCAAATATTAAAACAAATAAATAGTGAATATATGTTTTATTTTTCTATTGAGCCTTATAATGTAAGCATTAATCTATGGGCATTTGAAGCAATGAAGCAGTTGGCAAGTCCTACTCTTAATATTATAATGGTATATTTAGCAAGCAGCTTCTTTGTCATTCTGCCTCTTATTGTTATATTCATGCTATTGAAAAGAGACAATAGGGTTTATGCTCTAATAGCATTTGGCATTATTGCATTCGTCATAAGCGAATTGATAAAATATATTGTTAAAGAGCCAAGACCGTGCAATGTATCTCAATTGTCATGGATAAATAATGTAAGCTGTGAAAGCTCTTTTTCTTTTCCAAGCAATCACGCATCTGTGCTGACAGGTGTAATACCTTTTCTTAATAAATATAGAATATTGCAGATCTTATATATAATTTGGTTAATACTTGTATTGTTTGGAAGGGTATACCTCGGAGTACATTATCTAACAGATGTTATTGCTGGTATAATACTAAGTATTATTGTTAGTGCTGCCGTCTATAATTATAAAGAGATGTTTTATTTATTATCAAAGAAGGTCAAGCTGAATGTAACTGATTGGCAATTTAAGAAGATAACTAATAAACAATGAAATGTCTAAAAAACAGATTAAAGCGATAGTATGGTTGAGATAAGCGTCATAATACCAACACATAATGAAGAGAAGTATATAGCAAGCACATTGGAAGCATTTAAAGATCAAACTTTTAAAGATTTTGAGTTGATTGTTGCTGATTATAATAGTACAGACAAAACAATTGAGATTGCAAAAAAATACGCAAAAGTAGTGACAACGAACATTAAAGGAATATCTGCAGGTAGGAATGCGGGCGCAAGCAAAGCAAAAGGGCGTATATTCGCATTTATAGATGCAGATACTGTGCTTTCAAAAAATACTCTTGAAGCTTATCATAATGCATTTAAAGACAAAAAAATTGTTATGGCTACATGTCCAATAGCGCCATTAGGCAATAATAAAATATCAACTAGAATAGGATATTTTATTGTTTCAGTGGTGTTTGTAAAACTTTTAATACATACTCCTTTTACTTTTGTAATTGGCTCTAATTTTGTTATAAGAAAGGATGTGTTTGAAAAATTGAATGGGTTTGATCCAGAAGTAAAAACATGTGAAGACTTGGATCTTGCAAAAAGAGCACGTAGATTTGGCAAAGCTAAATTTGTAAATAATACTAAAGTTTATTCACACACACGAAGAGTTGACAAATGGGGTATGTTGCATTATGCAGTCTATCATACTGCTAATTATTTTAGGTATTATACACATAGAAAAATAAAAGAAGATTATGAAGATATAAGATAATAAAAATGAGAAAGAGTAAAAATAAGGTGTTATATATTAATAAATATAAAATATTAATGAATATAAAATATTAATAAATATAAATAGATAAATAATTTAAATTATTATTAAAAGATATTATTGATGTGTATTATGCAGGCTCAACAGAAAAAGCAGAATGTATGGAAGCAGCTATTCAGCTTAAAAAAAGTTGATTCAGAGGAGTATTTAAGGCTTATACATAAAATAGGATTCTTTTCAGCAATTGGCTTCTTTGGCACTTTTATTGTGTTCTTAATTATTGTACTAATAGGAGGAGCGCAGGAAGTCATTAATACTATACTTCATGCGAATCCTTTTATCTACTTTTTAGCATTTGTTTGTGTTTTAATAGGCTATATTATCAGATTTGGGAAATGGGACTATTACATGAGGCTTCTAAACATAAAAGTTCCTTTTAAAAGAAGCCTTGCTGTCTATTTATCAATTTATTCTATGAATATAACGCCAGGCAAGCTTGGCAGAATTGTTTCTGCATATACATTGAAGAGGATAACAAAAATAAAATTTATGAGCATAGCACCTTTAGTCACGATGGATATATTCACTGATTCATTAGGCATGGCTGTATTTGTGCTTGCAATTGCGCTGATTGTCAATAAATATATCATTTATGTTGTATTGGCTGATATATTGCTGCTTGCACCTTTCATATTTCTGCTTGATGATTGGTTTTTTGTAATATTAAAAAATAAATTTAAAAGAGTTAAGAAAGGATTAACCGCACTTTTCTTTGTATATGGAGATGAATATTATTCATCTCAGAGCATTCTCAACAAGCCAAAAACCTATCTCGTATCATTACTATTCTCAATTCCATCAGCATTCCTGAATTCATTGGCATTATTTATAGTGCTGTACTCTTTAGGTATATCAATGCCTCTTGGAAAAACTTTATTTACATTTTCATCATCTCAGCTTTATGGTATGATATCTGCAATACCTGGGAATATGGGTGTAACTGATGGATTTCTGATTTCTACAATGGGCTCATTGCTACATCTCGATTATACAACAAGCTCAGCGGCAACTTTGATGACAAGAGTTGCAACATTGTGGTTTGGAGTGATATTGGGATGGATATTCCTTTTCTATACATTCAAATATTGGAAAATTGAAAAGTCAAAGTTTTTTAAAAACAAAAGAAAAGTAAAGAGTAGAAAATTATTAAAAAATAAATAAATAATTACATAATTATTTCCTTTTTTATTTATTTATCTATTCCTTATACTACTTCTAAATTAAATATTTAAAAAGTAAAAATAGAATTGATAATAAATCTGCAGGGTATCAAAGATACCCTGCCGGTGAATCTCGCTGTCTATAAAGAAAACGAGATGTCTGGAGGTATTTTCATACCTCAATAATTATTACAGCAGTAAAGTATTTAAACATTTCTATTTAATTCCATTAATGTAAT
>JBMFSA010000046.1:0-3054 GCA_049967795.1 Candidatus Micrarchaeia archaeon
ATTATCTCACCATTCTATGAGGTACCCTATGGAGCTTTGCCCCTTAATATGACTGTGAGAGTAAATTTTCTTTATACAAATACCCCTGTAAGTATAGGATATAGTGATATGGATCAAAATCTTATACTAGGAACTCTTCAAAATGGGGTTGGAGGTGGAGGTAGCTGTGTATTCAGTTCTACACCAATTTTAACAGTGAATGGTGGATATATTCCTGCAATGTATATTTCGGCTGGTATGAAGTTAATGACTTATAATATGTCTACAAATTCTTTCCAGCAAAAAGTGGTTGAAGAGGTCACGTTATCTTACGAAAATTATAGTTATGTTATTAATTGTAACCTTATAATAGCACAAGATCAAAATATCATGACAAATGAAGGTTATATAAATGCAGGTAATTTAACTTATAATGATACATTATGGAATCCATTTTCAGATTCATATATTCCAATATTTTCTATTGCTAAAGTTTATAATCCCTCTGTTATGTATGATTTTAAATTGTCAATAAACAATAACTATATAGGTTGGACATATTTAATAGAAGATGCAATTACAAACCCATGCGGGTGAAAAATAATGGTT
This sequence comes from Candidatus Micrarchaeia archaeon, assembly GCA_049967795.1. Lineage (GTDB taxonomy): Archaea > Micrarchaeota > Micrarchaeia > Micrarchaeales > Micrarchaeaceae > JAJZYD01. The sequence goes on from JBMFSA010000046.1 coordinate 589, forward strand.
GCTTTAAAGGGTAAATTTAAAAAGCAAATATTCATAAGAATTATATTAATTTTAGTTTTAATAATTCTCATTTCAGTGTTTTATATATCAAATTTAAATAATGAAACATTTGGTAATTCTAATAACCCAATTATAAAATTAACAATATCCATTCCAAATACTAATGATCTATCGGGAATAATTTATGATCCTTTGAATCATTATATCTATATAGATTATCCCGGTATGATAAGCATAATCAATGATAGAACTAATAAAATAATACAGAATATTAGTTTGGAAAAATTGCATGGGAACATTCAAGTGCCATTAAATATGGCATATGATTTTTTGAATAATACTATTTACATCAATACCTTATTCTATAAAATAATAATAATAAATTGTTCTACAAATAAAATTGAATCTGAATTCAACAATATAGGATTCTCTTCCATGGCATATGATAAGAACAATAATATTCTTTACATATCCTTTTCAAATAATAGTATAGCTGTTATTAATGGTTCTTCCAATACAGTGATGAAATGGATATACATTGGTATTTCTGGGCCCATGGTATATGACCCAAATAATGATGATCTTTATGTAGCTAACTCGTGGATATCTTTTCAAAATTTATCTCAGAATTCTCATGTGGATGTAATAAATTGTAAAAATTATTCTGTTATTAAATCTATAGAGGTAGGTATTGCACCAATTGCTATGGAATATGATACTTCAAATGGGGATATATATGTGGTAAACACCTATTCAGGAAATATTTCCGTAATTGATAGTTATAACAATATGATATCAAAATCAATTAACATATCAGAGAAAAACAATAATGGGACAGGCCCAGTAGCAATATCCTATGATTCATCAAACGGATACATTTTGGTTTTAAATTCATATCCAAGCACTTTAACCTTAATAAATGCCAATAACAATAGCATTGCAGGAAAAATCATTTTGAGCGAAAATAATACATCAACAGGAATGGTATTTGATCCATCAAATGGATTGCTTTATGTTATTTCTTATAACGATACACAAAGTTTCATTTTTACAATTTCTTTCGGTAATATGTTCAATAATGCTTTTTCCTTATTTTTGGAAATTGCAATCCCAGTTGTCGTAATTATAATAGCAATTTTCGTTGTAATAAAAAAAATAAAAAAAATAATCTAAAAGAAAAAATTATTTAATTTTGTGTTCTTAGAATTAATGATTCCATTGAAAAGAACCAAATTGGGCCAGTTGAATTCATTTTGATATTCGTTGAAATTAAATTTATCGTTTGTATCTCACCATAGAAATTAGAAGGTTGTTTAATCAAATTTTCGAGATATGTTAAATTAAAAAATAACTGTAAATTATTGGTAATGTTTATTAAATCTGAATAATAAACCATTATCCCAGCATATACAAAAATGACTTTAAGAATTATTCCAGTATTTTCATTTATCCAGAAAGTCAAATTGTAAAAAATAAATTCTGTATAATTTGAAGAAATTGAAGTTTGAGAGTTCAATGAATAATTTATTAATATTACTCTTATTGAATTATTTTGGCTGTTTAAAATGTATTTATAATAATTGATACCAAAACCAAATTTTTTTCCTATTATTGGAAAAACGAAATCTCCCATAAAAGATAATGTATTTACTGTAAAAATCGGGTATCTAGTTTGAAGAGTTTGATTATCTTTTATGATTTGAATAAGTGTATTATTAAAGACAGGTAATTGATTTGAATAATTCCTGTTAGTAACAGAAAAATTCCATCGTTTAGAAAATGGCGGACACAGAGAATTATTAGATTTTGGTATATATGTTGTAACTGTACTATTTCCTGACCATAACATAGAAGTATCATTTATTTTTTTTAAACATGTAAAATTATGGAGTACAGTACCATTAATGTAAGGAATGGATGAAAACGAGTGTACTGCATTAAGAATATAGTTACCTTGATAATCTAAATATGCTCCTTTAAAATCAATCTTTGAATAATTTGAAGTATTTAAATTGGTCAAAAATTGAAATGAAATAATAATCAATACAACTATAATAAAAATTGAAAATATTTTAATAAACTTCTTTTTTGAAGGCACATTTTGTGGCGGTTGATTTTCAACCATCATTTCACCTCTTTAATTAAAAATTTACATCATTGCATTTATCTGATCCTGAATAAGAGTATTGAAATTTGATATTAGAACACCATTATCAACAATCAGGAAGAAAAAATTATCACTATATCCAACAGCAATGCCCATGCCTATGAAAGAGGGAGTATATGAAAACGATATATATGAATAGTTAAATGTATCATAACTACCATTAATTATTTTTGCTTGCTCAGATTTTAATGCAATCATTTCTTTATTAAAGAAGTTATTGGTTGTTGTGCTGTTAGAGAATTGGGCAATCACTATCAATATACTTCCGCTTGATGTACTGTTGTAACATGTTTTTTCAG
>JBMFSA010000047.1:0-3053 GCA_049967795.1 Candidatus Micrarchaeia archaeon
CTATAGGCCCTGATGAAGACGCACACTTGAGAGTATGCAGAGATTTAGCAGAAAAGTTCAATTTTTATAAACCAGCAGTACTTCATTGGCGCTTTCTTCCTGGACTAGATGGTAACAAGATGTCAAAATCAAAAGGGAATGCTATATTCCTTACCTATTCCGATTCAGAAATCAAAAAGAAAATAATGTCTGCTTATAGTGGTGGACGGCAGACTATAGAGGAACATAGAAAATATGGAGGTAATCCTAATATAGATATTGCTTATCTATATCTTAAAGCCTATTTTCTTAGTAAAGAAGAAGCAGAAAAGCTCGCAGAGGAATATAGGAGCGGTGCAGTGCTAAGTGGCGAACTTAAGAATATGTTATTTGAAAAAGTTATAAAGAAAGTAAGAGATTTCAGGGAGAAATACAACAAAGTCACTGAAAAAGATCTCGAAAAGGTAATTATGACAAACGAGAAGATAGACATAAGTTTCGAATTAGAAAAGTATGGTATGCTAGAGGAGCATCTTTAGTCAAAGTATTAGGATTTATTAAACTTAATAGTACAATAAAACCATCAGTGTAACACTAATCTATCTATATAAAATGTGCTAATATAAGCAGCACAAACAATTTGGACAAGTTTCTATTAACCCACTTTTGTACTATATTAGTATCCTACATTTACATTTAACCATCTCGTCAAAACAAAAACCCAAACTATTATATAATGTATTTTACAAGGTAGGCGACGAGGCACGAAAATGCAAAGATTGTAAGTTTTTTGATTCCTACGAAACGGTTCTTCGCCCAGACCAAACATTTCCTTCAGTCTTGAAAAGATTCTTTCTATCGCCCATCTTTTGCCATATTCTGGATCTTTTGGCTTCTTTGACTTGTAGAAGCCCCTGCCGTTTGTTGCGATTACAGGCTTTACGTTGTCATAATGCAATTCCTGGTATATGTCTGTCGAATCGTAGGCTGCATCTGCAAGGAACTTTGCATCATAGTTTATTACAAACATGCGCTTTATTTTGTCATAAAGTTGGTGGAAAAACTTCTTGTCGTGCCTGTTTGCCTGTGCAACTTCTGTTACAATTGGTATCTCTGATTCTGCATCTCCAATAAGGTGCAGTTTGTATCCGAACACATATTCCTTCTTTGCCTCTTTTCTTGCAATCTGCTCCTTCTTTGAAGGTGTTTTATGGCCATAAGGTGCATCAGATTTGTAAAAAAGGTATGCCTCTGGCCTGTGGCAATTTGCTGCGTTTTATAATGAGGTTTTCAGTATTGCAAAAGACATTGTTCTAAGATGAGTATTTGAATACACAAAGCTGTTGAACAGAGCGTATAGTTGCAAAATAGGAAAAAGTGGCATTGCATATTATTGGTGAGTTGATTAGTTTATAGTGCTCCTGTCAGGGGCTATAAAGAAGAAAGATACAGTTTTATCAGATTGAATAAATGTAGATAAAGAAAGTTTTTTAATATTTTAAGATTACATAATCTCTGTGATTTGGATGGAAAACGAACGAGTTATAGGGTATATAGATAATTTAACTTCTTTTGGAATTATAACACCGGCAAGAAGAAGTATTATAATAACAGACAAGAGATTGCTAATTCTAAAGGTGTCAGATACTTCTTCTAATGCAACTTATGCAGGATTCACATATGTGTTTGGTATCTTCGGAAGAGGAATTGCTAACAAAATTACAAAAGAAAATATTGAAAACGAGACAAAAAAACTTGCAGAAATGAATCCAGATGATGCGCTCAAATCAAACCCCGATAATTTTTTATTAAATAATGAGGATATATTAGCTATAAAGATAGATAGAAATAATATTCAAATAGAAACTAATAGCAAAAAATATAAGTATAGGTTTTCTAATCCGGATATAAAGGATAAAAGAAATAATACTTATAACAACTATGTCCAAGCTTTAAGAACTGTTTTTAATGACAAGGTAAAAGCAAAATAAAAAGGGATTAAAAAATGAGTTTGAGGCATATACCAAACGAAATAAAAGCGTCTCCTATATGGATATTAATTTCTTCAGTACCATACCAAATAGGTAGTATAATAGCTATGCTTTACGTACTCTCTTCTGATAATGAAAATAAAGCATATTCTTTATTGTTTTTATTACCTATAATAGGGCCAATAATATCATATGTGATAACAGAAAATAAAGACAGATATGTATCCACATTATCAGGTTGGGTGTTTGTTGGGCAGATAATAAGTTATATACTAATTGATATACTATTCCTAATAATTTAATGCGAAATTAACTAATTCGAACGGCGATCAGGAGTTCTGCATGTGTATTGTCAATTAATACTGCTATACATGTGGCTTATATTTAAACACTTTCCTTAACTTTTCTACTTCTGGAGATATTTCATGCATTGCAAGCTTTTTCATCTCAAACTTGCGCAGATCCATATAGAGCCTATCATTATAATCGCGGTACATGTCAAATTTGTTTCTTGGGATCACATGTATGTGAAGGTGCTCCTGAGACCTTCCTGAATATGGACCTACCTGCGCAACTAGATTGTATGAGCTGTCAGCATTGTAGAACTTGAGAAGCCTTGGCGTTACATACCTTATTGCTTTTATCATGTCTACTGCTTCATTCAGCTTTAGTTCATTAAGATCGGAAACATGCCTTTTTGGTATAAACAAGGTATGGCCTTTGACCACAGGATAGAGGTTGTAAAGGGCATAGGTATATTTCGCCTCATAATAGACTTGCTTTCTTAGATTTTCTTTATTGCAAAATATGTCTATATTATTTTTCTCCTTTGCTACCATGGTATCACAAACTATGAGAGAGTATGCAAAATAAATATTTCTATCGTTTAAATAACCGGTTCTGCCTTGATGCGGCTAGTGCGTGCATTGGAATTTTGAAGGCCTGGTATTCTAGTGCTTTTCATAAGACTTTGAGTATTTGAGAATCTCTGCAAGGATCGCCGATCTTATTGTTTTTATCTCCCTGGCGTTGTCCTTGGCATATACTGTTACCAGCAAGCCATAAGTGTTCTCGCTGACGTGC
>JBMFSA010000048.1:0-2787 GCA_049967795.1 Candidatus Micrarchaeia archaeon
ATACAATAATGATATCCAATTCATGCTTGTTGCAACAGTCTTTGCAGGTATAATAGGATTGATTGCAGCACTCTTTAGGAATATGCTGTTTTTTGGAGGCTTCAATGTCGGAAGGAGCAGAAATTCTGGCGAAAGTACATTATTGCTTTTAGTTCTTGCTGTAGTGATCGGTGTATTTGCGGCAATCTTTGCCACTCTTCTTAAGCTTGCAATCTCTAGAAGAAGAGAGTATATGGCGGATGCAAACGGCGCAAGGATAACGAGGGCACCAAAATATCTTGCAAATGCATTAAAGAAAATACAAGCTTATGAAAACAATCCTAATGCAACTCCTGTAAAAAGCGCAAATGAGTTTACTGCATCTTTATATTTTGCAAATCCATTAAAGAAGAAATCAATAATGAATTTGTTTTCAACACATCCTCCTATAGAAGATAGGATAAAGAAATTAGAAGAGATGTATTGAATTTTTTATTATTTTATTATTTTGTTTTATTTTTTATAATCCTTATTTTGCTTTTTCTTTGCTTTCACTCCAGAATAAATCTATCTTATCAATTGAATCTGACAAATCTACAGGCAAACTATCTTTAATTATATTCTTATATGTGTTGAATTTATAACGCTTGTCCATCAGAACAATAACAGCTCTGTCTTTCTCACTTCTTATTGCTCTTCCAGATGCTTGTATAACACGTATAATTGCAGGTATCAAATAAACATACTCATTACCTTTCCCTTCAAACAATTTATTAAAATATTTTATCTTCATTGCAGTTTTAAGGTCAGGATTTGAAAAGGGAAGCCCTACAATAATTATACCTTTTATAATATTGTTTGTATAATCAATCCCCTCACTTAAGCTCCCACCCATAACTCCAAATAGCATACTCTTATCTGACTTGCTAAATTTTTTCAATATTTCGCTAATTTCTACATTATGCATATTCCTTCTCTGTAAAAATATCTGTTCATCATTTATATATCTAAACACACCTTCAAGTACATCAAAGCTAGGAAAGAATACTGCAACATTGCCTGGTATCTTTTTCTTTATCTCGCTGATCCTTGCAGCAATCTTTTTATACTCTTCAATAGATCTGAATTCATATTTTGTTGTAAATGAATCATCAATTATTACTTTTTTATTTAATTTTGGGAAAGGAGAAGCATAGCTTTCAAGTACTGCATTCTTTATTCCAAATACTTCAGCATACATATTAAGTGGATTTAATGTTGCACTCATAAATATATTTGCATATGAAGAATTGAGTAGTGCAGAAAGATTTTTTGGATACATGCATGATACTTCAATCTTTGGTTTGTTATAAAGTTTGCTGACTATTCTTATTAATGAATCATCATTATTTTTAAATAATTTGAGGAAGTTTGCAATATGCATCAAAGATGATCTCTTTGCCTTTTCATTAACTATATATTCTATTGCTGCCTTCTCTATACTTTCGATAATTTCATCATTAATAGATTCTTCTGGCATATCATTAATCTCAATGAAAGCCTCTTTCTTGTTTGAAAGTTTTTTATCAGCAATTTGATTAACAATGAACTTTAAATAATCAAGATCAAAAGTTGAGCCTATTTTATTAAGCTCCTTTTGTGCATTCTCTATTGAAAATAATGTAAGGGATGATTCAAGGTATGAGCTGGCAAGCTCCAGCATATTGTGTGCTTCATCCCATATCAAAATACTATTGCTTAAATCCTTTCCTATTTTCTTCATAAAAGATGCATTTATTGAAGGATTGAGCATATGTATATAGTCAGCAACTATAACTTGAGAAGATTTTGCAAAATGAGCAGCTAGTTCATAACCGCATAGTTTATAGTTGAATGAAGAATCAAGTAGAGAATTGTGTCCAAGCAGTACAGAATCTTCAACCTCTTTTGGTACTGATGAATTATTAGCACTAATAAGATTTTTTGTATTGTTGAAGAAAGTACATTTGCCCTCTTTAATTTTTTTATTGCACAATTGGTAGAATGCACTACTCTCGAGATTATTTACTTCTGTATTTGTGCATAAATTCTGCTTGCCAACAAAATCAATGTATTTGAAATCCAATTCATATTTATCTTTGATTCCTCTAAGAGATTCAATTGCAATTGCATGTTGTGATATTTTTGGCGTAAGGAAGAAGAGATTAAGATCTGTGCCATGCTCTTTTTTCTCTTTTATTATATAAGTAAGGGCTGCGCTTATTGATGCATCTGTCTTACCTATTCCTGTGGGTGCATTTATAAGGATGCTTCTCTTTTTCGATATGCTGCTATAAATGTCATGAAGCATCTTGTCTTGGAAGGGCCTCAAACTGTTGAATCTGAATAAGAATTCCATAATATATTATTGTTGTTTAAGCTTATAATATTTTGTATTTTTGATTAATGTTGATATAAAAAATAAAAGAAAAAATAAATTAAAAATTGTTAAAATAAAAATTAAAAGATATAAAATTATGTGAAGGCAAGCGCATTAAATATACTTACTGTCAGATTTCCTATATTTGTTTCATAGCCATAAGTTCCGCTTGGAGCAATTGCAGAATCCCAAGTTCCATCAAAACCTCCTATTGTACCTATTAATGAATTGGTCGAAGTGCTAAATACATATATATCTGATTTCTGATTAGGTGAAGCATAAAGATAAGCGCCGTTAGGGCTTATAGAAAGGCCCCATGGTGAAACTGGACTAGTTATTGATCCTACAATAGAATTTGTTGTGGTATTTAAAATAAGTATTATACTATTATATGAATTTGCAACATAAAG
>JBMFSA010000049.1:0-2735 GCA_049967795.1 Candidatus Micrarchaeia archaeon
CAATAATTTAATATTAGGCAGAAGACTTTTTATTATTTGATTCGTTGTCCTTTCTTCGCTTGCTTCTCAGCTTTCTCCCGCTGCTTCTGCGCTATCCATACCTTTGCTTTTTGTGTAACCAATAGGCCTTGCTTTCCCTGTACTTTCGTTGGCTAGAATTGCTAGCAATGCTGTGCAGCAATAGGGCACACGAAGATGAAGGAAATGCTGATTGCCTGCAGAGAGATACTTTCAGCAGACGAAAGTTTGAGCAGTTGAAAAGATAAATATCAATGGCAAGTAGTAAATAACAAAAAAACAATTGACTTAATTATTTTGCTTTTTTTGGAAAGATTGTAAGTCTGCCTTTCTGTATCTCCTTCTTTCTAATATCCTTGCCTATATAGGGAGTTACTTTTAATGACAAACGCTCGGAATATTCTTTTGAAATACCTTTTATCGCGATTCCGGTTTTTTGTCTAAGTACATACTTTTCATAAAAAATTCCAAGAGCCCTTCTCTTGCCCGATTTTGGTCTAGCTAGTACTAATTTAAAGCTGAACTCAGGCCAAGATTTAGGACCTCTTTTTATATCAATCTCACTATGCCACACAAGATTGGCTCGGAATTTCTCAGAAGAGCTGGCAATCACATCTTTTATTGCTTGCAACAAAGCTTCTTCATTCCCTTCCAATTTGATTAATAATATATCAATATCATCACGTTGTATTGGATAGCCATTCTTTTCAAAGTATGAGCCCCTTCCTATAACTGCATCTATCAAACCTGCATCATGCATGCGTTCAAGGACTGGCTTGATAATATTCAGCTTCTCTTCGAGTGTCTGCTTTATTAATAAAGACCTTGCTTTTTCTTTATTAAATCTTGCCTTTGCTTTTTCCCGCTCGGACTTGCTTGCTAAAATTACAATATCACTTTTCAAGCAGTCATATATCCACTGCCCATATGGTCTGGGATGAGTGGCAAAAAGTATTTTATCGTCAAATTCGATCTCAACATCTTTAGTTCCTCTGCTTACTTGTAAATTTGAAACAGGATAATTTTTCTTTAATATTTCAGCAATTTTTATATCATTATTTTTATGGTGCATCCATTTAGCTTCCTTTTCTTTAGGGGCAAATGATGCATTGTCTGCTATCCAATTTATTCCTCTAAATATTTTCATATTTATCAACAGTATTTTAATATTTAATTTTTTCAGCATATTTTGTTTTGTTGTTCTTAATAATGTATTTAGAATAAAAATAAATTTATATTATATGTTTAATCTTTTCTGAAATTTTTAAATTCTTCTTTATTTTTAAATTAAATCAATTATATACAGCTAAAGATTATATCAGAAATTAATGATTAATTTTGATCTATATATAAAATCTATTCTGATTGTATAAAGTATATATCTACTCTTTTAGAAGTTGAATATGTATTCCAATAACGCCATACTTTTTTTCTTCTTCTTCGCTGTAATATGCTCTTTGCATCTGAATCTCTTCATCTATGCTTAAATTTTTATCATGGCCAAATTTTGACTTATCGAAATTGGAAAATAAGTCTCGAAAAGACTTAAAAAAAGAAAGCCCTATTACTTTAACTTTTATTATTTCAGCATTGTCTGGCAATTTATGAAATATTATAATATCATCAATCTTTACTTTTTGTCTTTTCTCATCATATAAACGTATTTCTATTGTCTTTTTTCCTGCATTAATTTTTTCGAATGGCTCTGGTGTGAGTCTCATTTCATGTATCATTTAGACACCAATATCAAAACTACAATAAAGATTTAGATCGTAACTCTAAAAATCTTTTTATTAATGTAAATTTAGGTTGTTTGCTCTATAAATTTGAGATTCTAATATTAAAACATTTAAATAATTTGACATTTTAATATCAAATATAGAATTAGATAAAATAGCTAACCAAAACCCTTGGTGGGCTGATAGTTCTGCGATACTCAAGGATGAGAAAGTTAAAAAAGTGCTTGACAGCGGAAGCAAGATAGATTTTGAACTTGAGGAAAAAAATCAAGTGCTTATTGGGCCAAGGTAGCTCGGCAAAACAACTGCATTGAAATATGATATTTATAAAAAAATAATAAATAAACACATCAATCCTAAACAGATAATATATTATTCATTTGATACATCAAGAAACTTTGAAGAGATATCTGATGTGATAAATACATTTGTTGAAGATAATCAAGAAAAAACTTTCCTATATCTGGATGAAGTTAGTTTTGTTGAGGGATGGCAGAAAGCGATAAAAGCATTCCTTGATTCAAGTAAATCTTCAAATTCAATATTATATATAACAGGATCATCTTCGATAAACCTCAAGAAAGAGTTAATGCCTGGCAGGGGGATAAAATTTGTGGAATTTATGCCACTTTCATTCAAGCAGTTTTTAGTTAGTTTTGGTAGTGAAGGGCTCAGAAAGTTTTTGAAAAAAAATATTGTTATAGACTTCAATTCTGCTGTAAATTTAGCATATAGAGCAGTAGTCTATTTTGAAGAAATATATAAGCTGTTTATTATATACTTAAAAACGGGAGGTTATCCTGATGCAATATTAAATTATATGTCAAATAAGCAAATAAGAGATGAAATATATGATATTCATTGGAATGCTTTTGTATCAGATGTAAGCAAGGCAGGTAAAAGTGTTGAAATAGCTACCGCAACCATCTATGGTCTTATTGAAAGTTATGCATCTAAAGTAAATTTATCAAAGATAGC
>JBMFSA010000050.1:0-2680 GCA_049967795.1 Candidatus Micrarchaeia archaeon
GTAAGAAAAATCCTGCTGAAAAAAATCAGAATTGATATTATTATTTTAATAATACCTATTTATAGAAATAATATATATTTTATTTGTAGGCAAGAATTCCAACTTTTAAATCGTAGATGAATTGCATATGGTAATACAATAAATATTACTTCTGTTCATCTGATATTTCGTTAATGTGGCTACGATACTAAAAAAATTTACACCATGATTCTGCAGAAACGTGATACAACTCCAGAAACACACTTATGAAAGTTAAAGTAATATTACAAAGAAAAATGAAAACACCTACAAATTAGTTATTCACCAACAAATAAAAATATAATATCTTGAAGTATTAAAAGAATACAATTTGCTTATATTAGTTATTATAAATATATTAAATTATAGTTGAATTATAGTAATATTTTTATAATTTGCAATTTACTTATTTTAGTGATTTTATGATTGGCATATTACTCCAAACATCTGTAAATACTTTTGTAACTGCAGGATCTATCTATACTGAAGCTACAATTGCTGTTATAATTACAATGCTGATGGTTCTTGCACTATCTGTGCAGATTGCTAGGGGTTATTTTCTAAGGATATTAAGGAAGTTCACATTAAGGCTTGCAGCAGATATATGGTAGCTCATTTATATAATACTGCGCGATGCTAGCATATTCCTCACAGTATTTTTTGGATTTATGCTATTTTGGCCTGGCATCTATCAAGATTTTCCTATAGCAATGCCATTTGCTCCATTAGCTATAGACTTTTTTGCAATGGCGCTTGTACTAATGCTTATAGTTGATACTGATGAAGAGCCTTTTTACAACAGCATTCTTACAATCCTCGTTATTATTGGAACTATATTATATATAGCTGGAATAATTCTAGTTACTGAGAGCCCTGTTTCATTAGCAATAATGCCTCCAACAGTATCAAATAGCACCAATAATATATGGGGCTATGCAAATACCTATTTCAATTCTATGAACAACCCAACCCTTTCAATATATACTTTCTATATTACTTTTACAATATTACTCATCTGCGGATTAATTGCAATCATTTATTCATTTAAAGGAGGTATTTTTAATAGATTTATAGAGCCTAAAGCACAACCTGTTGTAAAAACTTCTAATGAAGCAGAGCAGCAAAATAATAAAAAATAAATATTTTAATAGGGTTATTGATGGCATTCAAATTTAGCTTTGATAGCAGCCTCTGCATACAATGTGGTATATGTGGCGATGCATGCCCTGTTAATGCTATTGACTTCACAAGGCCACGCCATGCACATATAGAAGATACAAAAGAAGCTGAAGATGAAGTAGAATATATGACTGAATACCCTATACAAGTGTCAAAATGCACAGGCTGCATGATCTGTCCAACAGAATGTCCTGTAGCATGTATAACAATAATTAAGGTTGATAAAGAGCCTGATTATGCACCTAAGCAGGGCCCTATGTTAGATAGCGAGCCTTCTAAAGATGAATTTTCATTATCTAAATATACAAAGTCACGACCTTATCACATAAAAGTAAAAGATCCATGGGGGCACGAATATATCTACAAACCATTCAGAAGAAAATCAAAAACAGAAACATGGGAAAATCATAAAGAGATGGAATAAGCAGATAAAAGGTATTATTTTGTAAATATGTTAATTATTTAGTAATAATATTATATATAACCTGGTAAATCATTTTTTTGTTTAACTCTATCTTGAAGTAATTTATGAATTATATTATTCATAACTTTTGATGCATCCCCCACTGAAAGCTCATTCAACTGCTTTATTTTTTCTGGATTATTAATTTTATTAATAAATTTTTTATCAGTAAGCAAATCTATTTTTTTTGTTTCTGCTATTTTATAAATAAACACAACAGCAATTTCTTTATTAAGATTATTTAAAAAATTTATTAAATTAGTATTTTTGATTATTCTATCATCAGCAAGTATTTCTATCTCTCCTTTTTCAGCAATCACACAAAAATATGCATAAGAAGAATTTTCATTAAGATTATTTAAAAAATTTATTATTTTATCATTGTTAATAATTTTATCATCAAGCAAATATTTTATTTTAGAATTATTATTAATAATTTTTGCTTCAATATTAAGCTTTACAATCTTTTCTTTATTTTCTAAGGATGCATCTCCAATAATATTTTGCCCTAAATAAGATAATAGTACATCTAAGTATTCGTTAGCGATATTTGGATTTAATTTATTTAAGAAATTATCTAATTTAGCTATTTGTTTTGCTTCATTTTTTTCTCCCCTTGCATCTATACCATTCATATTAACACACATTTATTTTAATTTTCAGATACATATTAATTTTATTTCAGTTTATGATGTTAGTCTTACTGAAATATTTATTTTTATATATTCTTATCAATATCAACTTTGTTATTAGGATTTATACTAGTTTGATTAAGTATTTCTTGTCTATTTAAATCATTTTAGTTTAATTAATATGTTGCTGTAATTTTTTAATATTTATATCTTTATAGTATCAATTTTTATTTATTTTAATTACTTTTATTTAAATTTTTTCAAAAAATTAAAACTAAATCTATAAATATCATAAAGGTATAGTAAAATTAAGTGCTACTATGGTTAGTAACAAAAAGGTTCCTATAATTAATAATTATAATAATTATAAAAATAAATCAACAGATAT
>JBMFSA010000051.1:0-2641 GCA_049967795.1 Candidatus Micrarchaeia archaeon
CTTGATGCAATTATAACCCTTTTTACACCAACCCTACTTGCTACATTTAATACATTAAAAGTTCCTAAAATATTTGTTTTCAATCCTGTTTCTGGATGAATCTCAAATTCTGCGGGCACTGTTTTTGCAGCTTCATGAAATACATAATCACATTTTTTCATTGCTTTAATTAAAATACTTTTATTTAATATGTCACCTTTGAAGAAATTAATACTTTTATTATTGCAATTTTTTAAATCAATACCATTTACATCCCACCCCATATCAAGCAGTCTTTCTGCTATATTTGATCCTATAAATCCACTAACACCAGTAACTAATGCACGCATATTATTCACTTATATCTTTTATTATATTTTTATTTATAATATATTGTTTTATTTATAATATATTGATATGAAAATTTATTTGAAGCATTCATATTATTGTATTAATTTCTTATATATTCTTATATATTTTAACCCAAATACAAACAAGTTGTATAATATTTAATTTACTGAATGATATTAAATAAAATTATTAAAAATTATTGATCTCAATTAAAATAATTAATAAATAATATTTATAAAAATTTAAATAATTCTAATACTTCTAAATTCTAAATAATCTCTATAACAAATACTTATTTAAATATTAACAACAGATAATTTAAATAAATTTAAAAAATTTAATGTGGTATTCATGAAAGTTGATAGTGGTTCACACCCACTTCTTTACAAAATAGGAGTCAATCTTGCTAAAAAGGATCCAAAGCTTTTTGATTTTGGTTTAAAGGCATTAACTTTTCCTGAAGCAATTATTGGAAAAGCTAAATTTGCATTTAGTAATAAAGAGATCGGAGATAGAATAAATAGTGTTAATTTTGAACTTACCGTGCTCTGCAATCTGCGTTGCGAAATGTGCTGGTGGTGGGGTCAAAACGGCATTGGATTTAAACTTGTTGAGAACAAAGATTCAATGATAACAAAGCAGATGAGTAAAGAAGAAGTATTCAAAATAGTTGATGAACTTGCTGTAAAACATAGGCCGTCATTTTATTTATCAGGGGGTGAACCTTTTGTACGTGAAGATACAATAGATATAATTGAGTATATTGCAAATAAGGGCCTTTCTATAATAACAAATGATAATGGCACGCTTCTAAAAGATGAATGGCTTAAGAGACTTGCAAAAATAAAAAAATTAACAATAAATTTCTCTATCGATGGACCAAGAGATGTACATGATAAGATAAGGGGCAAGGGGAATTATGATAAAACAACAAACAATATAAAGAAATTATTAGAATATAGAGGAGATTCAATATTTCCAGCAATAAAAACAAATACAACCTTTTCTCCATTTATACTTGGCCGTATAGATGAAATGATTAGAGAGTTGCAGGACAATATAGGAGTAGATGCAACTAGACTTCAACATTTATGGTTTACAGACAAGGAACATGCAGAAGCACATAAAAAGGTTTTGCACGATTCTCTTGGAACAAATGAAGGTGCAAATGTTGATTCACATATAATATCATTGCCAGAAAGAAATTATGTAGAGGCGCTTGCTGATGAAATACTAAAAATAGAACATACAAAATATAAAAAACCAGTATATATACATCCAAGGATGAACAAAGCAGATATAATAAGATATTATTTTGATCTCAATTATGTGAGAGCGCCTCGTTGTATGATTGCATGGAATAGTATATTCATAAGGGCTAATGGAGATGTTATGTTCTGCCCTGATGAATGGATGGTTGATTTCAAACTTGGCAATATAAGGGAGCATAGTATAGATGAACTTTGGAATAATGAAAAGGCAAAACAATTTAGAAAAGAGCTTTGGAATCACAAACTTTATCCAGGATGCGCAAGATGCTGTAGTATAAATGGCTAATCAACTATAATTATTAATTGTAAATTAATTATTTTATAATATATAAGATTAATTATTTGTTATATTAATATTTATAAACTATATTTGGTTCTTAAATAATATAAATAAAATATTGAATATATAATCTACAATGTTAAAGATCAATAAATTATAATGGAATATTATGATATAATAATTAATGATATAATAAAATTTTAATTAATTAAAAATATTAAAAATTTGATCAATAATTATTTAATTTATTTTAATAAAGTGAATGCTATGAATTCTGAGGATTTGTTTGCGCTAGCCAAGAAAAGAGGATTCTTTGCACCTGCCGCTGAAATTTATGGTGGAATTTCAGGAATTTATGATTATGGTCATGTTGGTGCACTTATAAAAAGGAAATTTGAGGATCTTTGGATCTCATATTTTACACTTCCAGACAACTTCCACTTCCTTGACTGCTCAACAATACTACCTGAAAAGCCGCTTGTTGCTTCAGGCCATGCCTCGCTGTTCAATGATATATTAGTAGGATGCCAGAAATGCGGCACTTATTATAGGGCTGATGTCCTGCTCAATGATCTCGGCATAAAGGTATCTGAAGGCGCAAATGCAGATGAAATAAACAAAATAATAAAAGATAAGAAGATAAAATGCCCGAAATGCAAAAGCTACCTTTCTGATGCAAAGGCATTCAACATGATGTTTGATCTTTATTTAGGCCCAGAGCATCTTGAAAAAGGCTATTTGAGGCCGGAAACTGCTCAAT
>JBMFSA010000052.1:0-2483 GCA_049967795.1 Candidatus Micrarchaeia archaeon
GCTTTTATTAAAACTACAAAAAAAATTAGCAATATTCCTAATGGTACAATTTTAAATATAGGAAGTGGAAATGAACATACTGTATTGGAATTATTTGAACTTTTGAAGGATATTACTGGATACACAAAAGATCCTATAATAAACGAAAATTATTTACTAAAAGATGAATTATCAATTTGGAAAGTTAGCAGCATTAAAAAAACAGAGAAAACCATAAACTGGAAACCAAATTATAATTTAAAAGAGGGGCTTGTTAAAACAGTGGAATGGTTCAAGAAAAACGTAAACTTATATGAGGATGAAAAATTATGATAAATGATGAATTAAGATATATTTCAAAAGATATAAGAAAAAAATTAATATATATTCATTCCCGGTCTAATGAATCTCATATAGGTTCATCTTTATCGATTGTTGATATTCTTGTAGTTTTATATTTTAAAATCTTAAATGTTTATCCAAAAGACCCAGATAATCCTAATAGGGATAGATTATTGTTAAGTAAAGGTCATGCCGCTACTGCACTTTATGCTGTATTAGCAAAGAGAGAATTTTTTGAAGATACTATACTTGATACTTTTGCTGAAAATAATAGCAAAATTTCAGTACATACCGAAAGATTTTCAGTTCCTGGTATAGAAATAAGTTCTGGTTCGTTAGGGCATGCCTTATCTATTGGTATTGGGATTTCATTTATAGCAAAAAAGGAGGATAAAAAATTCAAAACATATGTTATAATGAGTGACGGGGAATGTGAAGAAGGATCAAATTGGGAAGCTGCAATATCTGCTTCAAGATTTAAACTTGATAATTTGATTGTAATTGTAGATATGAATGGATTACAGGGTTACGAAAAAACCGATAATATTCAAAATTTAAGTTTACTGAAAGATAAATGGAAAGCATTTGGGTGGAGTGTTAGGCAGATAAATGGTCATGATTTTGCTGAATTAGAAAAAACTTTTAATTCAATTCCATTCGAAAAAGGAAAACCTTCTGTAATAATTGCCGAAACAATTAAAGGAAAAGGTATTAAAGAAATGGAAAATAAATTGGAATGGCATTATAAGTCACCTAAATTAGAAAATATTGAAAAATATATAAAATCTTTAGAAAGGGATGAATAATGAGAAAAGCATTTGTAAGAAAATTAACCGAATTAGTTTCAAAAAATAGAGATGTTTACTTGTTAACAGGGGATTTAGGTTTTTCAGTATTTGATGAGTTTAAAGAAAAGTTTCCAGATAATTACATTAATGTTGGGTTATCTGAAGCAAACATGGTAGGTATGGCTGCAGGAATGGCAATAGAGAGTAAACAAGTTTTTGTTTATTCTATTATTCCATTTGTTACTTTTAGAGTGTTAGAACAAATTAGAAATGATTTGTGTGAACAAAATCTTCCAGTAAAAATAGTTGGTGTTGGAGAAGGATTGACTTATGCAACAGAAGGTCCAACTCACCATGCCATTGATGATATTGGAGTAATGACAAGTCTACCAAATATTACAGTACTGTCTCCTAGCGATCCAATCGAGGTATATACATTAACAGAACAATCTATAGATTTAGCTTCACCTGTATATATGAGATTGGGTAGAAGTGGCGAAGAGATAATAAATAATATAAATGCAAATATAAAAATAGGTAAAGGTAACATAATAAAAGATGGGAAGGATATAGCAATTATTTCAACAGGAAATATGGTATATAATGCTATTAAAGTTTCTGAAATAATTGAGAAATATGGTATAAAAGCTACAGTTGTTAGTATGCATACAATAAAACCATTAGATGAAGATTTATTAAAAAAAATTGGTAATGAATTTAATAATGTGTTTGTTTTAGAAGAACATATTTTATCAAGTGGTTTAGGTTCTAAAATAGCATTTTTTTTAAGTAAAGAACATATTTTCACAAACCTATATTTTTTAGGTCTTCCTGATGAATTTGTAAAGATTAACGGGAAACAAGAATTTTTAAGGAAACTATATGGTCTAGATATAAATGCTATTGCACAAAAAATTATAATAACATTAAAAAGAGGAAAATAAAAATATGATACATACTGAATTTTTTAAAAATAAAAAAATTTTGATAACAGGACATACAGGTTTTATAGGATCTTGGTTAACAAAATGGTTATCTATGATGGACGCTGATATTTTTGGTTATTCTCTTGATCCTCCCACACAACCTAATATGTATAATGCAATTGATTTAAGTAAAGAGATAAAAGAAATAAGAAAAGATATCCGTGATATAAAATCTTTAAAAAATACAATTTCTATGTTTAAACCTGAAATTGTATTTCATTTAGCTGCGCAGCCTATTGTTTTAGAGTCATATGATAATCCAATCGAAACTTTTGATATTAATGTTACTGGAACTGTAAATCTTCTTGATATTTTGAGAAAAATAGGTTCTGCTAAAGTGATTATTGTAATGACAAGTGATAAAGTTTATCAAAATAATGAGTGGACG
>JBMFSA010000053.1:0-2357 GCA_049967795.1 Candidatus Micrarchaeia archaeon
ATATTGAAATAAATTATCAATCCTTTCATCATTAAAATTTATATATCCTCAATTTTCATTCTTTGTAAGTTGAAATGCAAATACAGATTTTGTTATATAAATTTACTTTATTTTTTAATGTATTATACAAAATTAGAAATGCACCTAATAAAGATTTGATTAGTATGAATGACCTTCTTGCAACCTGAAGGTCATAGTATCTTTTTTTAAAAAGCAAGATGCAGTTTATCCTACCTTCTGATATAGTTTTGCAACGCTAATAAATATCTTGGAACCCATAAATTACATAAATTATATATTTATATAAAATAAATTTATGTTTTTTAATTCTTTATAATTATCATAAATATATATAATTTATAATTTATATATTCTTAAATATATTAAGCACGTCTGCTTTTACTTCATCAAAATTAAATCTTTCAAAATTATTAATCAAATTTTTTAAATCATTCCAGTACGGCCTAAGCTCTTCTATCTTCTTCTCGAAAGAATAAAAAGAATATTTTTCTTTTACACCATAACTCTTAAACTTTTCATATATCAAGTTAATGCTCACTTTTGATTTTAATAAAACAGCAAGAAAATAAAGATCATAAAGATCTCTGCCCTTCTGCCTTGTGTATATCGCCCTTACTTTTTCTGCAAGTATCTCTTCGCTTCTCATAACCTTTATTTTAGCTGCATAATACTTATTTGCAAGCTCCCTAATCTCTGGCTCAAGAATAACATTTTCTATACTACAGTCAATATGAATATTTATAATGTCAGAAGCACCAAATCCAAACTTTAAAAAATATCTTCTAAATTTTTTTGAACTTTCTATTTCACTTTCCCAATCATTTATTATTTCATGTTTTGTTGTTTTTTCTAAATTTTCGATTGCATTATCTATGTTTAAATAAGCATTTTCTGATTTCACTGAAAAGTCAAGATCTTCTGAAAATCGGTCACCATTATAAAAAAAGGATATTGCTGTGCCGCCCTTGAATACTATTTCATTTCCATTAGACTTGAATATTTCTATAAGTATATCCTGTAAGATATTTAGTTGCATCCTCTGTTTTTCATCCAGCCAAACACTTGTTAATATATCCATTATCTCACCAATAAATCCTCCATCTTGCATCTAATCTTCTATTTTTAGAAAGCTTTATGTAGCTCTTTGATCTGTAAGGTAGAAGCTCATCTGCATTAATATCAAATGATTCAAGATAGTGGCCAAGCAGACTTACTACACTCCCCTTTCCAGAGCGTATTGCATAACTGCATAATTTTTCTATATCTATCAATTTTCTTTTTATAGCATACTCAAACTCCTCGCTAAAATAAAGCCTTCCGTGAAGATATAAATCATCGATGAATATTTTTTCAGGCTCAGCAAATACAGGCCCTTTTGGCGCGGCTATATAGCCATAAATAAAACTCTTCTTCACCTTGCTGAAGACAATATCATGCTGGGCGATCTTCATCTTTTTATGATATTTGAATGCTATTATCTCTATTGCTTTTGGTATTTGGGTTGTAAGTGAATAGTGCTCAAGCGCAGTATACATTGAGATATAAGAATAAGGCAGGATCCTTGAAGCAATAGTATAAATGTCAGCATCAAGCAAATAATACTTATTCTTTTCCAATCTTCCTATCTTATGTGCCTTTAGAAGCCTTTGAAGATAAAGCGATGTATAATTATGTGGCTTGTCAAGTATAGTGCTAGCAGTATCGATAGAGAAGACAAATATATCAAGCGAAGAAAGTTTGCTAATAAATGTTTTGGAATCCATAAATTATATATTCATATAAAAATATTTAAATTTATGTTTTTTAATTCTTTATAATTATCAAATGATATTTATGATAAAGTAAAATACAGCACAATAAAAAGCAATTAATGATTATAAAGAAATTATTTCTGCAGAGATTTTTTATTATAAATCTTAAAATCTTTTAGAAAAATATAAATTTAATTTCTTTTTTATATTTTTATATTCTTTTAAGCTCTTTTTTATACTTTTCAATAATGAATTGAATTGTAAGGTCTATGCCTTTTTCTTTAAACACTCCTTTTTTATATTCTTCTGTAAGTTTCTCAACATTTTCAGGTTTATCAAATCCTAAATATTTTATAATTCCTTTTTTATATAATAGTATAGAAAGCATAAAGAGCCTACTCCTTTCTATATTATACTTCCTGCAAAGCTCAGCTCTCTCATTTTCAAGCTCATTGAGCCATCTTTTCTGGGCATTCCACAGCTCAACAATGTTTGGAATATGCTTCTGCCTGTAAGCATAGCCAAGGCTTCTAAGCGTATAGAAGAGAAGATAATCAGTTCTGCTGAGCTCGCTGTCAAGCTTCT
>JBMFSA010000054.1:0-2168 GCA_049967795.1 Candidatus Micrarchaeia archaeon
CTTTCTATCCTTATCCAGATCCTTTACTTCTATCTTTATTTTGCCTGTTTTGTTTGTTTTATCCATTATCTCACCATTTAACATAATAGGTGGTTGGGTGGTGGTGAGTATGGGGTGGTGTGTAAAGGATTATTGCAATCCTCTACAGTATATATTATGAACAACCTTATATTTATATTAGAATTATAAAATAAATTAATACAATCTTATATTATAGAATATAAATTAATATTTTATTAATAAAATAAAATTTGTATAATATTTTAATTAAAATTTGACTTTTATATTGTATAAATTATACAATAAATGTAAAGTATTAAAAATATTTTTATGTAATAATTATTGATAATATGTTAAATATAGATGAATTACCTACTAAAGTTTTTGAAACATTTGAAAGAATTAAAAATGAAAGGAAGCACCATATTTTATTGAGGCGTGGTAAAAACTGTTTTTATGTATATGAAGCGACATCAAAATTTAAAAAAGACAAAGACAAATATCCAAGAAGTATTGCATACTATCTAGGAAAAATAAAAAAAGATGGAACATTTATAGAAGCGAAGCATAGAAAAGAAGAAACAAAATTAGGTTCAATAGATGAATATTTAAAATTAAAGAAGGATGTTAAGCAAGTAAGCGAAATTGAAAGAATAATGTATCCTGATGAAGTTGATCTAGAAATCCTTACACAAATAAGTAGTAATGGAAGGGTTGCAATTAAGGATATTGCAAATGTTGTTGGTAGAACCGCACCATTTATCAAAAACAAACTTAAAAAACTTGAAAGAAATTATAGAATAAAATACACCGTTGAAATAGCACAGAGACCTTTTGGATTGTTTAGATATTTTGTGCTTGTAAGATTTATAGATAAAATTCCAGATAGGGATAAATTAGCAAAACTCTTAGAATCAAATCCAATGATACAATTTGCAGCATTTACTATTGGCACCTATAATTTATTTATATATCTATTTGCAGAGAATACATATAAATTAGAAGAAGATATTTTTAATATTCGCTCTAATGAAATATTTACTAATTGCAAATCCTCTTGGACTGTTAGTTATATGACATATGCGTATGGTTATATACCTGTTAGAGAGCAATTTATTGATTATATAGGTAATCATTTTGTATGGCATAGAACAAGGGATGAGCCGCAAAAACCTAAACATAAGTTAGCAGAAAGAGAATATATTGTATTAAAAGAACTCAATGAAAATGGAAGAATTAATTTTAATAAAATTGATGAAAAATATAATCTTACTTCAGGTTCATCGGCATATGCATACTATCAGCTTACAGAAAAAAAGATTATCCGAAGAATAACAATAACGATGAAGATACCCCCTATAAAATATAATGCAATATTGCTTCTCAAACAATTAGATGTTAGAAAATTTATAAAAATAAGGAATGCTTATTTGTTGAATACAATCCAAGATACTCCAACACCTTTAAATAAATATATTCTTACTGGTGATGTAGGTGCACCTTACGGTATATTGAGGATTGTACCTATCTTTAATGATAGAGATTTAACAAATATAATTAATGAAATTAACAATTTAAATGGTGGAATTGAAATAAAATATTTAATTATAACAGATATATTAGTTGGTACATTAGGTTATAGAAAAATAGATAATACTTTATCTACCCAATATAAGATACTACAAGAGGAAGCACTTAAAACAAAATATGAAAGTGAACATAGCAACAAAAATAATTCAAATCAAAATGAGACAAATTAATAAAAATAAAATAAAAAATTAAAATATTTTTATTCGTTTATATTTAACTTTGTCCTGCTCCTCCTTCCATTCATATCACCGCAATAATATAACTAGAAAGCTTTAAATATATTTTTCATTTTTATTTTCATGTTAGATGGATAACGAATATTATTTTAGGAACTGTATACTATAAATTAAATAATATTATTATATTATTATATTCTGCATTATCTATTTTCAATAAATATCATAAAGATAAAATTAAATACAACTCTGAATGACTTAACTCAAAATGAGAAATAGATTAATAAAAATAATAAATAAAAATAAAATTTATATTTACTAATTATTATTCTTGTCCATCTCCTCCTTCCATTCATATCACCGCAATAATATAACTAGAAAGCTTTAAATATATTTTTCATT
>JBMFSA010000055.1:0-1629 GCA_049967795.1 Candidatus Micrarchaeia archaeon
AAAAATTGTTAATTAAATGGATAAGAAAATGGTTAAAGAAAACTAAATTGGTAAAGGAAATGTATTAAAAGCTTAAATAGAAAAAGACGGAATTTATTTCTTAAAAATCTTAGATATTTTAAAAAGGGAAACACTAGAGGAGGCAAAACAAAGGGGTAGAATGATATAATAGGTAATAACTGAGAATCAACAGACAATGATGTTTATTAATAAGAAATATGTAATTTATCATTTAAATACGAGGGAACAGATGAATTTAAAATATTTCTTTCCCAAAAATGAATTTCAGAAGATAAGAGTTCTAAAATACTTGAGACAGTATTATAAAAAAAATTAATTTAGAAAATGGAATTTTCACAAATCTCATAAGGAAATCATAGAATTTAGGTAGGACCTATCAAAGTACTAAGTTTAAAGAAATAAAACAATTGCAACAGGTTGCATTAATGATTAAGTAAGGAATATAATATCTGAGCTTTGAAAGTCCATGAAATTTTCTAATACAGTTAAAAGTATTATTAGGGGTAAACCAGGTGTTGGGATAATGATAACATATGCATTACTTGCAACCTATGGTTATTTAATGGGAATTAAGGATCAAGGGAAATTGAATCTATTGATTTTAATAACAATAATTTTTTCCACGGTTTTATCACTAGGCGCCACTAATATTATCGATGACTACTTCGATTATAGTAATGGAATAGATAAGGTAGGAGACGCAAATAGTAGAACAAGAATCCATTTAATAATTCATAATATATATAGACCAAAAATAGTACTGATGATAGGTCTTCTATTGCTTATTATTCCCATATCAAGTGTAATTTATTTTGTCGTATTTTTGCATTTGTATTATGTTGTTTTTTTTGCTATAATGGCTGCATTTATAATAATTGAATACGCTGGCCCTCCCCTCAAATATAGATACTACTATGCAGGTGAATTAGGTGTATTTCTATCTGTTATAATAGTGATAACAGGCTCATATTATTTGGCTAATGGCTCCATGTCCTTTTTATCCATATTTATTTCCATACCAGCAGCATTAATCATATCAGACATTGCCTTCCTTGGAAATATTAGAGATATTAATACAGATAAAGTCAAAGGTATAAGGACAATAGCTATTTTAGTTAATATGAAAAGGGCAGTAATAATTTACCAGTCTCTATTTATATTGGCATATATCATAATATTGTTTTTAACAATTTATGGATTTCTTAATTATACGAGTATCATAGTTTTTGTTACATTGCCTATTGTCATTTATCACGATATAAATTTTATCAAGAAGGGGGTGCCACCAGATGCAGAAAAAACAGCCGGGTTAATATCGATGATATTCATGATATTAATAGTTATATCATTTATATTGTAACATGTAAATCGTAATAGTAATAAAAAATCTTTAGAATTAATCTTCAAAAATCTAATTATAACGATGTGCATCGCATCTGATTATCCTTTTAAATTAAATAGTCTGTCAAGAGAATTTTGTCCTATGAACCAGAGTGTATCACTCTTCTCGAATAAAAAAAGGGAAATAGAAAAAAATTGTTAATTAAATGGATAAGAAAATGGTTAAAGAAAACTAAATTGGTAAAGGAAATGTATTAAAAGCTTAAA
>JBMFSA010000056.1:0-821 GCA_049967795.1 Candidatus Micrarchaeia archaeon
CCTTTCATATAATTCGATTTTCAATACAACAATATTATATATTAAAAAAAAAATAAAATCAATATGTTTTGTATTAATTTTTGATGTACTTTTTATTACGTTTTGATTAAAATTTGCGTATAATTTTTAAATATTATAATATAATAATATAATTTTTTATAAAAAATAAATAATATAATAATTTTTTTATAAAAATAAATAATATTTTTATATTAATATATTTTTATAATAAGTTATATAATTTATATAATAGCCGCCAAAAAAATCAATATTTTATTTATTTATTTTTAGCATATATTCAATTGCGATCCGTATTGGTTTATTTTAATTTTGGTTCTTTACCACCATCTAACGCCTTTTTTAATATACACCCAATATTTGGTTTTATTGAGCCATCGATATTGGAAAGATGGTTTTTGGATATTTATGACATTGTTTATTTATTCATGTACCCATTTGGCCCGAGTATAGTAACTATTAATGTAATTGTATATATGTTGACAATATCCATCGCCGGATTTTCTTTCTTTTTATATTCATCGGAAATTTTTAAATCACTAGGTTTTGAAAATAGAAAATACATATTTGCCTCCATATTCTCAGGTTTTTTTTACATGAGTAATCCACTATTTTTTGTAGGTGATCTTTTCTGGTTCGGGGAAATATTATCTTATTCAATTATACCATTGATACTTTTAGTTTTACATATATCAATAACATCAGATTCAAAGTTTAAATCTATAAATTATATTTTAATATTTTCATTATTATACTCCATTGTTTTAGTAGAGGATTCATCGCATATATTAACATATGGAACT
>JBMFSA010000057.1:0-772 GCA_049967795.1 Candidatus Micrarchaeia archaeon
ATTTTTACTTGGAACAGTACAACAAAATACATCCGGAAGTTTTTGGATCCAAGTTTAGGTCCCACAATTATCAGGTATAATTTCAAACTGGAGAATTATGGGATTTCAAGTCTCAGGGGTATAGGTGTAGAATAATTAATTATTAAATATAATTGAGGGGCTTAAAATGTGACCAATTCAATATATAATAAATATTTCATTTATACAAATAATACATAGAATATCGGTATAAATATATTCTCTGATTATAAAATATATTTATAGACATTAAAAAATGTCTTATTTCAATATGCTATAAAAACAAGCAACTTTATTGATTCTCATTCTGTATATAAAATAAAAATAAATAACTTTATTGTGTTATATTCAATATATTATTTAAATGATATCGTAAAAATATTACATTATAAATATTGGATAAAAAATAATATAATAAAACTTCTGGTATTATATATTCAAAAATTTGAATTAAAAAATATAATGAATTTAATTTAATAAAATTTAATTTTACTAATAAAATAAAAGATAATATAATTAATAATATAATTAAGTATCTGAAAAATTTAATCACATTAATTTTAGAGAATTTTTCCTTTCCATCTATAACATCATTCTCTGTTAGCATATTTTCATTATCTTAATTTCAAACATATAACGTTACATGTTCACATTATTGCACATTTTTATTATTATATTATTTTAAATTTCCACCAGTACCCGCACTTTAACCTGCTGCCTTCATCAGCTGTATTCGAGCACTGAAAAGGCGATG
>JBMFSA010000058.1:0-767 GCA_049967795.1 Candidatus Micrarchaeia archaeon
GGTGTAACAACAAATACAGGTTGGCAAGCTCATGATACTAATTTCTGTGCGTCTCCAAATAAATGGTATTTTGTAGTTGCGTGGGAAAATAATCAGACAAAAAATTATGGTTTATATATAAATGGAATAAACCAATTTACTCTAAGTTTTACTGGAAATATAATACCTGCATCTGGTTTTAACATAGGCCTTTTCTCATATCAGGGTGCATATTTTCCAGGAGATATAGCAGATGTACAAATCTACAATACTTCTCTTTCAACAAGTGATATTCAAACTTTATATCAAGAGGGAATAGGTGGAGTACCTATTGATTTAAACTATTTAGTTGCATGGTATCCATTAAATGGCAATGCAGATGATTATAGTGGTAATAATAATAACGGACAAATAAATAATGTTATCTTTACAACAAGTTGGCAAAATGGTTATACTTCACCTTAATATCATCTAATATTATATAATATATTTTATGTTTATTATTATATACATCAATTCAATAATTTATATTTTAACATATATTATTTATTATTATAAATAAAAATTATATAAAAAATTTTATTACACAAAAATATTACAAAATATAAACATTTATAATAAAATTTGTATTAATAGATAAAAATATAATAAAAATTAAAATGATTAAAATGTTTGATTTGGTTCTTATTCATGCCCCGAGTATTTATGATTTTAGAAGACGCGCTTATAATGGTGGCCCTATAAGTGATGTCGTTCCTTCAACACCCATATTCGAGATGTATCCTATG
>JBMFSA010000059.1:0-713 GCA_049967795.1 Candidatus Micrarchaeia archaeon
GTTTAAAATAGTTTTTTCATAAAAATATTAGTAAAATATAAACTTTCATTTTCATTTTTTATAATTTTTAAGATAAATTTTATAATTTCTTAAAATATTATTTATTTTATTTCTATATTTATTATATTTTTCATTTTCATGTTCTTTCATATAATAACTAACAATTGAATTTATATCGTTTGTGTTTTTATATTTTTTATTTATATCATTTGATATTTTTGATGATATAAAAGATGTTATATATTTTGAATACCATTTCTTTAATATTTCACCTTCTTCACCACTTTTATCTAAAACACCACTCTTCATAACATCAAAAATTTTATTTATATTTTCTTTATGAATTTCTAAATAACTTTTTTCATCATTGTTTATATTTTGCGGTTTTAAATTTTTAGAAACATTATTTTTTAATGGCTTTTTTAATAAAGGAATTATTGTTGGAGTTAAAATTCCATTTTTTATTTTTTCACTTGTTTCTTGTTTCTTTATTTTCTCATTTACTAATTTTTGTGCTTTTTCATATTTTTTATTCAAAATTAATTTATTTATTTTATTAAGAAAAATTTTATTTTTAGTTTTATTTCCTAATTTTGTAAAAGTATTTGATGGAACAATTTTTTTAATCATCATTTTTGTTTTTCTTCTTTGTATTGCTGTTGCTGCCCTTAGTCCTTTTCCTGAACTTCCTTTCCCAACACCAGTACCTATAC
>JBMFSA010000060.1:0-618 GCA_049967795.1 Candidatus Micrarchaeia archaeon
ATATTATTAGTTGGTTTAAACAATCTTATTTTTATGTTTTTACTAATGAATAGTATACTATAATTTAAATTTATAATTATATCATTTATATAATTATGTTCTTGATAATTAAGATTATAACTAATATTGTATAAATTATACTGATTAACTAACAGATTAAGATTTAAAGTTCTTAGATTATACTTATTGTATATCATTTACTCAATCCTCCAATATGGGGGTTCAATGAAATAATCTTTATCATTAGAAAAAGCAAATATACGATATATTTCTTTATTATATATACCCCATGTATATGCTTTAAACTTGGTATAAAAATAAATTATATTGAAAAAAATTTTATAATTGATACTATGAGGAGATAAATAAAAAATTTTTAGTATATCACCAGTTTTTAAATTTGTAAAATCAGGATGGATTATATTATTAGTCGGTTTAAGTAATTTTATTATTTTGTTTTCATGAATGAATGATGTATCATAATTTAAATTTACAAATATTTTATTTAGATATTCATGGGTTTCAAAATCATAATTACTACTAATACTATAAAAATTATATCGATTAATTAACAAATTAAGATTTAAAGCTCTTAAATTATACTTACTGTATATCATT
>JBMFSA010000061.1:0-613 GCA_049967795.1 Candidatus Micrarchaeia archaeon
ATCATACCCATCACTTCTATTATCTATCTGGTATATTGTGCATGAATTATCTTTAAACTGATCAAGTGCACATGGCTTGAAATGCACTCTGATTTTATTTTTATCCAATTTCATAATATCTATTCCTTTATTTATTAAAATCATACTGGTATCTATTATTAATTTAGTATAATAGTCAGTATCTGATATAAACCCAAATGTATTACTTGGTTGCATTTGAGTAATATCAGTATCAGTACTATCTTTTTTTACTTCAATTTTTATTTTTGGATATATTCTTAATTCTTTTTCTGGTGTTAATTCTAATTTAACAATATAGCATTTATTTTTACTGCATATTTTCTTTTCTGTTATTACAGTATTTTTTAAATATTCACTTATTGTATTTATACGTGATTCTGCTAATTTAATACTTCTTTTATACAAATCAGCTCTATATTTAATACTACTCGATAAATCTTTTATATCATTATTAATTGTTGAAATTTCATTATTCATATAAACATATTTCAAAATATTGTTATAATAATCTATTTTTGTTTTAATATCTTCAAAAGCTTCATGGAAATATAGAATATTATCATAAAGTTTACTTTGTTCATCTAACAATTGG
>JBMFSA010000062.1:0-602 GCA_049967795.1 Candidatus Micrarchaeia archaeon
GTTAAATTTTACCTAGCGGGCGACACTGATTTTATTCCTGAGATGAGAGACATAAAAGTTGATGTTGCATTCTTGCCTGTCAGCGGGATATATGTTATGACAGACAAAGAATCCGCTGAGGCTGCGATTGCGATGAAACCCGATTTGGTTGTGCCCATGCATTATGGCTCCGGGATAGGATCAGAAGAAAATGCCAATAAATTGAGAGAGAACCTAAGAGGAAAGATTAAAGTTGAAATATTAACCTCAATAGAAAAATAAAAAAAAATAAAAAAATAAAAAAATAAAATTTTATTTGGATCCAATCAGTTGATTTAGATCAACTATCTTCACCTTTTCTTTGACTTTTTCTTTTTAGCCATGTTTTTATCTTATCATCACTGATTTATATAATTTCTGCGACTTTTTTGCTATCTTCTTTTGTTGATTCTTTTTCTTATTCCATGCTTTGCAAGCAGGATAAAATCCTCTATAACAAATACTAGTACAAGCTCTATGACAGACAGTATCGCGGTAACCAAAAGAATAAATGATGGGTTAGACGACTTCAGAAGGCCTGTGAAGTAGAGCAAGCCGACTTCAATGAAAGACACAATGAAAGC
>JBMFSA010000063.1:0-599 GCA_049967795.1 Candidatus Micrarchaeia archaeon
CTTGTTGTGGAAATATCCCTCCTACTACATCGAATTCACGGGCTAATGTTCTCAACTGAACGCTTGCAGTGTTTGGATTTGTATCAAATGATATGTTTTTTTGTGTTATTACAACGTCTTCTCCAAACATACTTTTTAATTCATTTTTAATATCATTTGTTATTTCATATGGAGAATTAAACAAAATTTCTTTCATCACAGCACCCCTTTCTTATTTCCTTCTTTGATTATATTATATATTATAAATTATTAAAACTCAATAAAATATATATTAAATATTGTTTAAGTTATACTTACAAGAACATATTTAATGTGTGTTAAAAATCTATTGTATAAATTATTATTAATATTCATCTTAGACTCATTCTATTTTCAATACCATAATGAAAAAAGTATATCTAAAAAATCAGAATCCTTTAATTGTTTAATTATTTTTTCAACATTTTTATTTGTGCTTTTTATTTTTTTATATACATTATCTAACGATTCGGAATCATATAGATCATCGCCGTTAAATTTATATTGTTTTAATTTTTTCAATAAATCAATATATTTTTGAATATGCTTTTTAAAATTATTATAATTTTTATATTCAGATG
>JBMFSA010000064.1:0-595 GCA_049967795.1 Candidatus Micrarchaeia archaeon
AATGAAGGTGGAAATTTCATCATGCCCTTCTGCGACAGTGCTACATCATCAACCATGCCAAAATATTCCCTGTTTTTTGTAACTATTACAGCACCTTTGTCCTTTATCTTTGCAAGTACTTCTACTGCAGGGGTTTTTGCTTCTACAATTGGTATGTATGTGACAAAGTCCGCAGGCACAGGTCCAAGCGCTCTCTCCATATAATCACTGGTTATATTTAATTATCAGCATAAATATTTATATAAGATATTAAAACAAACATAAGTGAAGCCAGGTTGGCAGATCGGCTATGCAGCCGCCTGCAGAGCGGCGTAGGGGGGTTCGACACATTACTTGCGAAATTCCCTCCCCTGGCTTTTGAGTTGTTCTTAGCAACAATTGTGGTAGAGTGAAGAAAAGATATACTGAATATTGGTATTTACTTGCACTGCTCCTCGTAATGCTGATTGCTGTACATTTTTATTTAGAATCTGACGTTGGTATTGTGGTAAATTTCGATGACGCGTTTTATGCGGCATCAATAGTAAATCAGGTGACCTATCTAAAAATGATACCGTGGGGCGCGGCTTCGTTTGGTTTCGCTGCGCTCGGTAGA
>JBMFSA010000065.1:0-592 GCA_049967795.1 Candidatus Micrarchaeia archaeon
ATTTGTTTTTGTAACGCCTTGTAATATAACTAGATCACCGCGCTGAAGATGTGGAAGCATGCTGCAGCTCGGTACAACATCCAATGGTATTGGGGTTTTCAGTAAGAATTCAAGAATAAGCCAAAAAGCTATGACAAATATAAGTGCTAATGCTATTTCTACAATATTCTTCTTTAAGCCGCTCTCTTTAAAGCCATTTATAAATTCCATAACTAGCACTATAATTATAGTAAAGAATACACCAGCACCAAATAGAAGTGAAAGCAGTGGCGATGATTGAAATATAATATAAAGAACAAAGAACAATATAAGGAGTATATAAATAATGTTAAGGTCAATTTTGCCTATTTTAGTATTCTTTTTTTTAGTTTTTGGCGACATTATACCACTGAATTTTAACAAATAAAATATTTAATAAAATAATATAAAAATATTAATATAATAATTAATATGATAAAGGAAGCAATTTCTGCATTCTTTTATCTAAATCTTAAATTCTACAATTCTAATAATTATAAAAATATTGAGACTACGCCTTTTCTTGGAGCTGCTCTATTAAATTTGAAATTTTGACTCCAACAACATTGGAAAA
>JBMFSA010000066.1:0-570 GCA_049967795.1 Candidatus Micrarchaeia archaeon
TGAGATTAGCACTTATATTATAATTTGTTACAGGATATTTATGAATCGATGGAAAAATATAATATTTAGATAATAATACAAAATCTTCTGGTTTTAGATTTAACTTATCTTTATGATCAAATATTAATTTTTTTAAATTACCCTCCGCTCCACATAAAAAACAATGAAATAACCCAGTATCAACATTAATATACAGATGATAATGACCTGTTAATCTATGTTTTTGATCATTTTTATCCCCACAATACGGACATTTTATAATTATTTCATTTTCATTTGATTTTTCAGATACTGTTAAAGGAGATAAAATATTTTTTAAAAACAAAAATTTTTCCTTTTTTTCATCCATATTATTCTCCTTTATTATTTTAAATATAGATATATTCCTTTATATTATATCATAATTTTGATTAATAATTACCCATAAATATATTATAATATTGTCTACTCTATTCTTCCCAAGTATATCTATTTTTAAATAAATAAGTGTCAGGCGTATAAAAACCTTTTTTTGACTATAAATATTGCATTTGTCCTGCTAATGTTAAGATATCAAAAGGTTCAAAATAT
>JBMFSA010000067.1:0-568 GCA_049967795.1 Candidatus Micrarchaeia archaeon
TGCCCTACCCAAAGGGTAATTAGGTGTTTAGTCTTAAAAAATAATTATTTAGCACAATGCGAGTGATTTTTTAAAATGGGATGGTATTATTTAGTATATTTACAAATTAGGTGTTTACTTAAAAGTAATGTTGCACCGATATTTATTCTTGAATATTGAAAAATTTTTGGAAATTAAGGAAATTAAGGAAATGAAGCGTATTATTATTCTAACTGTATTTTTGTTGATGGTGTTTTTTATTTCTTCTTGCAGCAAAAAATCTGATAATGAGATAGCTGATATAGCTTTCAAAAATGGTGATTATAAAAAAGCATTAATTTTTTACAACAAAGCTTGCAATAGTGGTAATATTTATGCATGTGTAAAACTGGGTGAAATATATCAACAAGGTATAGGGGTATTAGAAGACTACGACAAAGCCATAAAGTTTTATAAGTTTGCGTGTGACAAACAAGACCCAACTGCATGCAAAAGAATAGGTGATTTGTATAGCGAAAATAGTTTCAATGGGAAAGATTACAAGAAAGCGTTTGTTTATTACAATAAAGCCTGTGACCTTGGTGAAAAT
>JBMFSA010000068.1:0-565 GCA_049967795.1 Candidatus Micrarchaeia archaeon
GTTAAAACTCCAGTAGGAGGAACATATGGAGAGGTAGTCAGAGCATGCTCTTCTGCGTTCGGGTTAGATTTCGATAACGGTCCAAATACTGTAAGATTTTTTGTTAATGGATAGTGGGCGAAGCATCAAACGGATTTTCAACAAACGGGATAATTGGCAATTTATTGCAGGAACCTACAAGGGTACGTATGCTGCACAATGGTTAAACGGTCAACTACTTGGTGAAGAACCCTATAATGGAATTCTGCCTTCGTCTTCTGGCTATTCATATATTGGAGGTTCGACGTCTTGTTATCAAGAGGGATATTTAGGAGAAATAACAAATATTCAGATTACAACACCTCCCTCTCCACAAACGAAATCCAAGCCCTCTACCAAGAAGGCACAAACGGCGCGTTCCCTTATGGAACTGTGATAAGAAAGAAGCGAGGAACGTGGTGGTACTATAATTGTTATCATAGATGCGCCAACTTTGAGGACAAAAAGAACAATAATCTCGTGGAGAGGTTGAATAATACAATCAGAGCATGTACGCACAAACGCAGAGGTTATAAAAGTCTCGATA
>JBMFSA010000069.1:0-564 GCA_049967795.1 Candidatus Micrarchaeia archaeon
CCTCTTATTGGGTTTTCATCATTTCTTATTCCAACAAATACAGCATCAAAATGGTATCTATCCATAACATTTTTGAGTGCTATAGTTTTTCCACCAGATACTTCACTGGCAGTTGCATTTTGTTTTGGATAATATCTTTCTACTATTAAATTTAATTTCCATTTTTTTGTTAACAAATCTCTGAATTTATAACTTTCTTCAAATTCAAGACCAGAATCGAGATTTAAAACTTGACAAGGTATTTTACCCATCGCATCTTTAATTAAATAAAGCATTGTTGTCGAATCCTTGCCCATGCTCCATAAAATTACAGGATTTTTGAATTTAGCAAAAGCCTCTCTTATGATATATATACTTTTTTGTTCTAATTCGTTTAAGTTTTGTTCTATTTTCAAGTTATCGCCTGTTTTATATATATAAATATAAAATAATAATAGTTTAAATTTTAATATTAAATTTTAAAAATAACGTATTTATATAAATTTGTTATATATGTTGCCAAACTTGATATTATATTATTTTACATTATTTATGTTGATTTTTGGTCCAACGTTTGTTTATTAT
>JBMFSA010000070.1:0-559 GCA_049967795.1 Candidatus Micrarchaeia archaeon
GAATTAAGCAGAGATGGTTTGCAAAATTTTTCTGATATTGATAAAAAATATAATCTTTCAATAGGAACATCTAATTATACTTATTCAAAACTTATTAGTGAAGATAGACAACTTATTAAAAGAATAACAATGACAATGGAAAGAAAAGATGTAAAATATAATGCAATAATTAAATTTTATGTTTTAAAAAGAATTGATTTCTTGAATACTAGAAAAGAACTTTTATTGGATATAATAGAAGATACTAAATATAGTATAAATAAATTCTGTTATGTTGGTGATTTGGATATACCTGACGGAGGTATAATGTTTCTTCCTGTAATTGATGAATCAGATCTTATAAAAGAAGAGGAGAGATTAAAAGAAAAAGTAAAAGGAATTGTTGCAGAACATTTAATTGTTATTAAACCCATTATTGGCGAACTCTCTTATAGATACTTTGACAATGTTTATTCAAAACAGTATCCAAGATTATTAACAACATTTAAGATGCAGCCCTTCTTAAAAGTGTATAGTTATAAGTAAATAGAAAATAACAAATAAAAATAATAAAATAAAA
>JBMFSA010000071.1:0-557 GCA_049967795.1 Candidatus Micrarchaeia archaeon
ACTTTTATATAGTTTCCATGACTAAAAAGTCGTGGCCCCATTGAAGCATAGATTTTTTTTATGGATTTTTTTTGTTTTACAATCTAGTTTCCATGACTAAAAAGTCGTGGCCCCATTGAAGCGCTTCAACTATTTTTGTAAATAATAACATTGCCTTAATATAATATCTATTATCAGATAAATTATCATTATTTATATTATTTAAAATTAGATTTTATAATATAAAAATATTATTATATAAATAATATATTATTTTTAAAATATTATTTTATTACTATTTCATCTTCAAAATCAATTAATTTTAAATAATAAAATATTTAATGATTTATTATTTTAAAATAAAAAAGCATTACATTTGCAAGTTTCTTGAAATGTTTAAATTCTTTGTTCATCTATGATAATATATAACAAAGTTGTAATTTATATGATTTTGAATTATTTTTTCAAAAATGAAAAAAAATGAAAAAGTATAGACTAGATAGGATTAATTTATCAATGTAAGGGAGTAATAGCAATGTTATAAGATTAAGTTATACCTCTATATAGTCATTGATTAG
>JBMFSA010000072.1:0-553 GCA_049967795.1 Candidatus Micrarchaeia archaeon
CCTAAATATTCTCCTAAATTTAATTTTAACATTTTATCTATGTAAGGTAAATCGAGGTTATTTTTAATACTATTAATTATAAAATGATTCTGTTTATTAATTAAATTAGATAAGAAAAATTTAATATTTTCTATATTTTTATTATTGAATTTTTTTATAATTATATTTGGAATATCTATAAAGTTATTTAAAATTTTATATTTTTTTATTATTTGGTCAGGACAGGAGTTATTTGTTCTTAATATATATAAAAAATCTTTATTCATTGTTAATAAATAAAAATTATTTATTTTTAAAATGTTATATGCTCCATTTATCTGACTAGATAAAAATGAATCCTTTAACATAATTGGTAGATATTTTGATTTGCTTAAAGGTATTACTGAACCGAATGTATTTATTAAAAATAAATTTTTATTTAATTTATAATCTTTTAAAATATTATCTAAAACATCTATATATCTATTATAATGTTTTATCAATAAAATGTTAAGAATCAATGCGATTTCTCTGTTTAAGATACCATTAACAGAGATTTCATAAGATTTTATAA
>JBMFSA010000073.1:0-550 GCA_049967795.1 Candidatus Micrarchaeia archaeon
GGCAGAAGTACGTCAGTAAAACCCTCTCTTAAGTTTTTATCCATTTGATACACCTTTTAGGCAAACATCATCACATGCAGCAGCAACTAGAAACTGCCAGCAGTGGATTTTTTCACACTAAATTAATAAGTATACAAAAGTATAAAATATGTATGTCTGCAATTCAGAATTGTGAGTTTTAAGCAATGAAAGTATAAAATACAATGCTTGTATGCAAAAAGATCCAATGTAAAAAGAAAGCTTTATTATGTTAATGGCATAATTTAGATATAGCTTTATCTTTAAGAAACCGCAGATGTACAAAATCGCAAGCGCCAGGATGGCAGATCGGCAATGCAGCCGCCTGCAGAGCGGCGTAGGGGGGTTCAATTCCCTCTCCTGGCTTTACTACTTAGCCTTGCACTTTCAAAAAGGTTTCAATTCGTTGCATAAATAAATTGCTAAACTTTTCTTTCACTGGATAGATTTCTTTACTGTGTTGCATGCACCTTTTATGTTTTTACAGAATAGTTAGCAGAAAGCCAGTTTCAATCGCAGGATTAATGCAAAG
>JBMFSA010000074.1:0-546 GCA_049967795.1 Candidatus Micrarchaeia archaeon
CTTCAATCAAAATATAGAAGTCATCATTATAAATTACAGCGTCTGGAATAACCCCTTCTTCTCTAATTTGAAAATCAATGTTAATTTTATTGATATCATAATTATCAGAAATTCTCATTTTCTCTTTGAGAAATTTAGGGAGTAGCGTATACCTGCACTCAGACAATAAAAACATAAAAGATGCAGTAAGTCTATTTTCACTGTCTTCTGGGTAATCCTCGTTTATAGTGAATATATTAAGCAAATTAGGTTTTACCATCTACTCAATTAAACTTCTATAAAAACATTATTATATTTTGTGTATTTTTTATTTTTCTCCCTCGCTCTTTCTCAAAGAGCAGAGCCCCCTTTCTTGATAAAACTTTCTGTTTCTTCTCATCGGTTCATAAACGTTTATATATACCCCCATATCTCCATTCAAACACAGGTAATCATATAGACAGCTAACGCTTTTATAATGTTCTTGATGCACTAAGCTCTTCTTTGCTCATACAAATCTATTGTTTTAACCCAAAATCGGAATAAGAATATAAACCCAAATACCCC
>JBMFSA010000075.1:0-539 GCA_049967795.1 Candidatus Micrarchaeia archaeon
GCTTGAGAATTCGTCTGGGTATGCAAACAGCATAGGCTCGAGCGTTGAAGAGATAGGTGCAGTGATAAGGGAAGTAGGTTCGGACCGTGTTGGGGTATGCTTTGATACGTGCCATGCGTTCGCGAGCGGCTATGACCTCTCATCACCTAGGCAGTTGTCCAGGCTGGAGGCGGAGTTTGAAAAGGAAATAGGCAAGGAAAGGCTGAAGCTGGTGCACCTCAACGATTCAAAATATCCGCTGGGAAGCAAGCTGGACAGGCATTGGCACATAGGCAAGGGCTATATAGGTTTCGACGGTTTTGTAAACTTCCTTTCGAGCGAAGTTTTCAACATAGGTACCTTCATAATGGAGACGCCGGTTAATAGTGCAGCAGACGATGCAAGCAACGTAAGCACGCTCCTTCGAGTGTTGGATGCTGTGGAGCTGAAGCGAAGGCGCACCCAAAACAAAGAATGACAAGCCCAGTCTATAAACTGCAGAAGTGCAATCTTTGCACAACTTATTTAAGTCTATCTTCAGTTATAAAAGCGGTGATAAA
>JBMFSA010000076.1:0-536 GCA_049967795.1 Candidatus Micrarchaeia archaeon
TAAAAAACTTGGTAGTGATGAGAATGTTAAAAAAAGAATAAATGAAATATTATATGGTAAAAGTTAACTTTATCAAGTAATTATTAAATATCTGTTTAACCATTATGGATAATGATAATTATGGATAATTTAAATATAATATTTAATAAATTAGGTTCTATTGAATCATCATTAAATGAGATTAAAGAAAATACAAAAATTAATACTGAAGACATTAAACAGTTAAATATTAAAGTTAATGAATTACAAAATTCTCTTGATTTTATTTATAAATCAAAATTAGATAGAAATAAACAAAGTGAAATAAGTGCAAGATGGATATTAGTTTTAGCATCTTTTATCAATATTGGAATATCTATAAGTGTTTTTATTATTAGTAAATTTATATAGATAATTATTGATATTATAGAAATATTTAAATATATGTATGTTATATTATGTATAGGTGTTTAAAAATGGTAACAAATAATGAAATAAGCAATATAAATGGTGTTAGTTTAGCTACAACTGTTGAAAGTGCTCTATACGATTACATA
>JBMFSA010000077.1:0-535 GCA_049967795.1 Candidatus Micrarchaeia archaeon
TTGTTTGAAAGCTCGTCTATCTCATCAAGAAGTATGAGTATCTTCCTCTTGAACAAACCCTGCGAGGTGCTTGCCGGAAGAAGCAGTTTTTCAAGCTTCTCCTTGTCCCTGTAATCGCTTGCGTTCAACTCGATAAGTTCAAATCCGTTTGAGTAGGCAAGCGCATGCGCAGCAGTGGTCTTCCCTGTGCCCGGGGGCCCGTATATTATCAAGGGCTTTGGCTTCTTCCCGCTGTGGCATTCTATGGCAAATTGTTCAAGCTTTGCCACCGCCTCCCTGTTGCCGGCGATGCCATTCAAAGTATAAGGGGCATATTTTTCATAAAGCATAAACATCTAAAATTATTTAGTATCTTAACTTTATTAGTTTTGCGCTCTGATCGTCTAGTCCGGTCAAGGACACAGGCCTCTCAAGTCTGAAACCCGGGTTCGAATCCCGGCCAGAGCATTTACATGCTATGAGGAAGGCATGTGCAGTTCTCTTACATAGTTAAATACTTTACCATATAGGTGTTATATATTTATCTTGGCCTTGC
>JBMFSA010000078.1:0-532 GCA_049967795.1 Candidatus Micrarchaeia archaeon
CTTTTGATGTTTTGGACCACCAATACAAACCGCCAGCTAATGCTGCTATACCCGCGGTAATTCCAATACCTATAGCCAAATTCCTTTTTTCATTAGGGCTAGCCATATTTATTTAACACCTCTTTAAATGTCAATAATAGATAAGATACCAACATTATTTAAACATTTCTTTCTGTTTATGTATAAAAAATATATTTATTGAAAAAATAAAAAAATTATCTGAAATTAATACACAAATATTAGAACAAGAAAAAATTAAAACATCTAATCATATTATTAATATTCAGCAGGAAAATAAATATTATGACAAAAGTATAAAAAAATAAAGTAAAAAATTTACATAACTTTATTAAATTTCATGATAAGGTGAATATATGACTATAATAAAAATTATTATGATTTTACTATAGTAGTTAAATTTTTCTCTGGCGCTTTTTTCAACATCGTTCCAATTTTTAAAAAATAAATATAATCAAATTCAATCTTTAAATGTTTAGATTTTATCATCTTTTTATTTATTATTATCTATTAT
>JBMFSA010000079.1:0-531 GCA_049967795.1 Candidatus Micrarchaeia archaeon
TCATATTCAAGTACAAGAGGTTAATAATATTGTTGGATATATAAAAGCAAACAAAGAACATATGTAAAAAAGAGATGTTATGTGTTTTGTTGATTATAATTCCAACAAAAAGAAACAATTTTTCCTATGAATTATATAAATATAGATTCTATCTTTCTAATTTTAACATACATATTAACTGAAAGTTTTTCTAAAAAAGGAGTGTACTTAAATATTGTCTAAATGGATGTAAAATGTTTATCACTATAACATTTATTTTTAAATATAATATCGTTATTGCATTTATTAATTAATGTTTTTATTGTATTTTAACATATTTCATATTTGATATACAAAATTAAATAATGTATAATATTACAACAAATATTTTTAATATCAATATTAATTTATAAAGCACGTTAATTTTCCAATATTATTTCCCTATGATGAAACATTTAAAAGCTTCATATAAATTAATATTGCAAATCAAAATAAAAACAATTTTTAGTTAACTAAAAAACAATTGTAAAAAATTTATGATGTATAAGATAG
>JBMFSA010000080.1:0-530 GCA_049967795.1 Candidatus Micrarchaeia archaeon
GTAAGAAAGAGAAAAAAATGGGTAAAGGATGGTCTTATTTAACAGTAGATAATAAAGATGAAATTAAACTTGAATATTTATATTTTTGCTCTGAAGAGTGCAGAAGTAAATATAAAAAATTAGGGAATTTTGATTCTTGGGGTGATTAAAAAATGAAAAACAAAAACAAAAAAGAAAATATAAATGATGATTGTGTAGATGATACAGATATTTGCCCGAAATGTAAGTCTAAAATGGAGTTGGTTAAGCTTGATAGTGAAGACTATAAGGATACATTTTTGAACGATATAAAAGAAGATATTTATGCGTATGTGTGTAATAATTGCAATGCTATATATTGCACAGAAGAAACCATGGAGTTGATATATGCTCATATTAAGAAACAAATTAAAAATGAAAGGAAGTGAATGAAAAATGAAATTGGAAGAATTTAAACGTAAATGGGAAATGAGTAATACAAAAAATGGTAATCATACAGTAGTAATTAAATCGTTTGGGTTAATTTTTGCTAATAACTACGATGTTTTTAC
>JBMFSA010000081.1:0-525 GCA_049967795.1 Candidatus Micrarchaeia archaeon
TCTATTAATCTTTTATCAAATACATGTTCTTCTATTTCTTTTTCTTCTTCTTCTGTGAATTTTAATTTATTTAATTCATTTTCTAATTTTTCTATTTCCATTTCCATTGCAATATACTTATTTAATTGTTTTTCAATAATTCCTTCTCGATTGATTACTTTTGAATATTTTTTTGATATTATTATTTTTATATATTGTTTTTTAGCTACAGTAAGAATTTTTTTATATTCATTTTGTAGTTTATTATATTTTATAATTAAATTCATATACGGAATTATGAAATCTTTATTTATATTATTATATTCTGATAATTGAAATATATAATTATAATTAATTTTTATTCTGCGTAAATATTCATTAAAATAATCAGTTAATAACTTATTATTATTTGTTATTATATTGAAAGTGTTACTCATAATTCTATTATCATTATTTAATATAGTCATATTACCTATTTTTGTTTCTATTTCTAACATATTCTTATTAAAATTCATTTATATCATTCCTCCAATTGTATAATTATAG
>JBMFSA010000082.1:0-525 GCA_049967795.1 Candidatus Micrarchaeia archaeon
AAGAAAAAAAATAAAGCGGGTGATTAAATATATGCACAATTTCTTTTTAGTGCTTCTAAAAATTGAAATAAACACAAGTCATTTTTCAGGAATTTATGCTTTTTAATTCGAAACCACAAAATATAAAATTAAATAAAATGCATACGATAAAGCAAGAAAATTAAATATATTTGTCAAATGATGCTCTTTATAAATTTTATAAAACTTATAAATTTTTCAAGAAAAATATAAATATTTTAATTGATATTGGATAATTGCCCAGTCCCCTTTATTTTTTT
This sequence comes from Candidatus Micrarchaeia archaeon, assembly GCA_049967795.1. Lineage (GTDB taxonomy): Archaea > Micrarchaeota > Micrarchaeia > Micrarchaeales > Micrarchaeaceae > JAJZYD01. The sequence goes on from JBMFSA010000082.1 coordinate 279, forward strand.
AATGTGTATTCATTAAAATAAAGATAATCATGAATGTAACATCAGCTATTACGACACCCAACCAGAATTTTGCCCATCGATCATATTTTTTATATTGTTTATAGGTTACCATAATTAATTTTATTATTATTTTTTATATTATTTTTGTGATTTATAAACCTCTCTTTTTTTCTTGATTGTAAGCAAAACCAGTAAAATCAACATCAGTAATTGAAATAGAACACCATAATATTCCAGCATAAACTCC
>JBMFSA010000083.1:0-520 GCA_049967795.1 Candidatus Micrarchaeia archaeon
CTTTTATGTTTCCATATTTTTTTTCTAATTCTTCTTTTGTATCTGCAACTCCCAATATTTCATTGCCCAGAATAGCTATGTATTTGTTCAGATATTTTTTAGTCAATTCTTTATAATTTTGATTAAAGTATAAATAGCTCTGGTGGTATATTTCATATTCTTTTCTTAAAGCTTCTATATCAAGCACCCTTATCTCTTTTATTTCATTTATTTTTCATCACCTTCTTTACTTTTTTTACACCACTCATTTTTTAATACAAAATAAAAACTTAATATTCCGTAAATAATTATAGTTACTAAAAGATATATTTCTATGTAATATTCATGATATAAGTTTGTATAAATAGTAATAGACCAATCATTACTCCTATTCATTTGTAAATATAAATATAATAAAAAAATAGATAATATAGTGCTATACAATATGAAAAAGAAATCTTTTAATCCAAGATATATATTTTTTAGAACAAATTTTACTCGCTCTGTCATCTTTGAACCACCTTTTTGTTCATTTTTTCAG
>JBMFSA010000084.1:0-515 GCA_049967795.1 Candidatus Micrarchaeia archaeon
CTAACGTCTACCAATCTAATTAATTTCTTTTTTAACAGATGTGTTTGATTTTATATTTTTTATTGAATCAACATATTTTTTGAATTCATCAAATGATGTAAATTTATTGATGTCCCGATGATCAGCATCAACCAAATTTTTATTTAATTTGTCGTTATATATACCAATATATTCTTTAACTTCATCTTTATTTGCTTTATTATCATATATAAATTTCTATATCTAATCAATATATTTGTATGTAGGTGTAGGATCGATATCTTTGATAGAATCAATAACATCATTTCCATATTTCTATTTCTATGAAGATAATGATTCTACCAAAATATTATAAATAATATTTTGTAATTTATATTTATTCATTTTATACACCTTCGTTTTCAATTATAAAAAATAAAACGAACAATATTCTCCTAACAATTTCGAAACAATAATCAAATAGATATACGATTTGTACTTAATACACGACAACACCTTGAAAACAAAATATCAAGATGTTGTCGTAGAATGAAAAG
>JBMFSA010000085.1:0-515 GCA_049967795.1 Candidatus Micrarchaeia archaeon
ATTTTTTCTTCACTAAACACCTCCACAAAAAAATTTTTAAAGTATAACAATATAAATTTAGCTTTTTTGCCATAATTTTTTACCTATAAAACAAAAGCACACATTTTTTACTCCACTATTAATAACGAAAATAATATAAAAATTTAGACATATATTATTGATTTTTTTGTAAATTTTATGTTTTACTTCAAAAGGATATTCTCGTTTGTTATTCTTGAAGTGCACATTAAGTGTATGAGGAGTTTTTACCTATTTTATGTAGAGGATTCTTAACTTACGCTTCAGAATGGCAAAAAAGGGCGAACTTGAAAATGACAAGAAGAAAAAACTTGATAAATGCAATAGAAATTGTAAAATGCTAGAAGTTATTTTTTTTAAAATAAATTAGATTAAAAATGGTTTATGTAGCTACAACATCGCCAAGACGCATTGAGTTGCTAGAACAGTTTGGCTTTGATTATACACTGGTTAAGCCATGCAAAGAAAAACTAATTATAAACAGTAAACAAAATTTA
>JBMFSA010000086.1:0-512 GCA_049967795.1 Candidatus Micrarchaeia archaeon
CGTTTTTCTCAGTTCCACAAGAGAAGGCAATTTCATTTCCATAGACTGCAACTGCATCAATTGCAGGAAATTCACTTTTGATTTCCTTATACTTTAATGAAGAGAGGCTTATTGCTTCATTTGAAAGTTTCTCTTGCAACTCTTTTTTGATGCTTTCTGAAAGTTCTTTGCTATATTCAAACATCTTTGTTTTGTCGTTCCACGCATATGCATCAACTTCAACATTAGTCACAATTCCCCCGTCATCTTTATCAATTACTGATTGATACACCACAAGATTTGAAGTGGAATCGGTTTTAAACTGAAGTCTTGCTTCATGCTTTACAGAGGCACCATCATTAAAAAATAGTGGAGCAACTGTCCCGTTTTTATCTTTAAAATTTACAAGCTCGAGGTGTCCGTTCAAAGGTTTGCATAACGTATAATACTCCGTATATGCGCCACCTGTGCCCATATCAACAATTGCAATAGGCTCAGGAGAGGTCCCTCCAGTAAGGTACATAACCCTTTCG
>JBMFSA010000087.1:0-511 GCA_049967795.1 Candidatus Micrarchaeia archaeon
TATTATATGTAGATAATATGTTGTTTTTATTGGTTGTAAGAATATAATACATTGTATTGATAATTTGTGTACTCATTATATCACCTGTAAAAGATATTAAATATTATTATAAATGTTATTCTATAATAATATTTTAAATTGAATAATTGATAATATATATAATATTTAATAATACAAAAAATAGAAATAATTTATATTTTGTTTATTATAATCCATTTTTTCTTATAGATACTGTTACATCAAAAGTGATAGAACTGCCTCAGGACTTATCATATTAAGATTGTTGCTGATAAATTTAATATTATCCCGTATTGTATATTTTATATGATTTATATAAATAATAATTTTATTCTAATATAGTTAATAATTTTATATTATTATAATTTTGAGTAATATTTGTATCAATTATTATATAGAATGGAATTGTTATTGTATTTGTGGTTATATTTAAAAAATCATTTAAAACGTTATTTAATACATTATATGTTATTGTTGATTGTATTTCATTATC
>JBMFSA010000088.1:0-510 GCA_049967795.1 Candidatus Micrarchaeia archaeon
ATATCATAGATCTCTTTCTCTTCACTGTCTATATTGGATACTATCAATATCTTACCTGCCTTTTTTATCTCGCTCTCCAATTCATCTCTACTTATTTTACCATCATCAAGTTCCCTGTACAGTGTATTCTCCTCCTCATCTCTTAGTTTAGTATCTTCGTACACATACAACATCTTGCCATCTACTTTTTTCTTGATGCTCTTAATCAATCTACCTCTGTAAAAAAAATGATTGCTTAATGGTTCTGTTGCATCTTTATAGTATCTGCTGTTCCTCTTCGCTGGCTGTATAAACCTTATCCCGCTTTTTATCATCTCTTCGATGTTATCTTCTGAATAAAATCCTCTATCCAGCACCATCTTTATTTTGCTTATCTCTTGGTCTGATATTGTCGTCTTTAATGTGCTTACATCCCTTACTGATCCTGGAACAACCCTTACCATACTTGGCAAATGTTCTTCTATCGATACCATCAGTACCAAATTCAGTTGCTTGATATGTTCCATCCAT
>JBMFSA010000089.1:0-508 GCA_049967795.1 Candidatus Micrarchaeia archaeon
TAGATAGACCTGATAATGCAGGTGGGTTGTTAGGTACAATAGATAAAGGTAAAGTTGAACTATTTCTATTTGTTTTGGTTGTGGCTGCTGTTGTTGAAGCATTTGCTGATACGTTGTTGCTTGTAGTTGATGCTTGGCTTTGCTGTGTTGTTTGAGTTGCTTTTACTGTTTTAATTATTAAATTATTATCTATTTTAGATGTGTTTGTAATAGGTGCAGAATAATTTACATTCATTCCTATTCTTGCCCAACTCTGGTTTGAATAAAGACTTGTATATGTACTGAAAAGAGTCAAATATAAAGTTGCATTATTTGCTTTGAATATTTTTGAAGTGTTTGGTAACATTTGTGCAGCATCAAATAATTTATTATTATAATAAATATTGAATGATGCAGGTGCAGATGATGTACCGTTTGTTGCACCGAGATCTTCAAGCACTACTGTAAATGGTCCATCAATTACAGTCTGACCAATATATATCTTTTCACCTAAAGTTGATGTATTAGG
>JBMFSA010000090.1:0-504 GCA_049967795.1 Candidatus Micrarchaeia archaeon
CTGACATACCAAAAAATATTATATTGCACGGCCCAGTAGGCTCAGGAAAAACCTATACTGCTGGTAGACTAGCCAAATTAATCAGCTGCAATATATGTAAGGATGAAGATCTGGATTTTAATAAAATAATAAATATCATCAAAGGTAATAATTCAGAGGAAGCGGAAGAATCAGGTAAACCAAATATATGGCTTCAGAAATTTCATCGCAAAGATCATATCCACGAGGATATTAAGGATAAAAACACTGAATATAACAGATGTTTGGTTTCAGCTTCCCGATCAGCCGATGGAAGGAAACTGTACGAAAATCTCAAAATGGTAAAGAAAGGAGACATTGTCTTTCACCTTGACTTAGATAATGAAAATAATGAAATAGTTGGAATTTCCAGTGTCGAGGGCGAAGCAGAAACAATTAATGCATTTTCTGATAATCCCAAGGAATATTATTACGTACCTCTGACAAATTATAGAGATTTGAAGACGCATATTTCCTTTGCAGATT
>JBMFSA010000091.1:0-503 GCA_049967795.1 Candidatus Micrarchaeia archaeon
TTTATTTAAATTACTTCAAAAATGATATTTATGATATAAATGACATCCTTTCTAAAATAAATAAAATAGAAGATATAAATGATTTAAATTTATTTAAGTGGAGGCTTAATATCATAGATGCAATACTTAAAATTGATAAAAAGGATACAAAAGTATTATTCATAGAGAATATTAATAAAATAAAAAATGCGAATCTGGAATTTTTAAGCGCCAAATTAAAAATAATATATGGTTTATTTTATTACAGAAAAAACAAAAATAAAAGTATTTTAGAAGAAGGAATTAAAGATTTGAAAAATATAAAAGCGCCTGGCCTCTTAAATATCTTTAGGGAGGCACTAGAAATTTAATTTTATTATTTATATTTTAATTTTCCTGTCAATATTATTAAAGAAAATATTAAAGAAATTCCATTTGCTAAAATTAATGGGAGTGAATGTATTTCAATTCCATAAATTAACCAAAGCAATATACCTATTGATATTATAATATACATTAACAAT
>JBMFSA010000092.1:0-503 GCA_049967795.1 Candidatus Micrarchaeia archaeon
CCCAAATCGCATTGGGATCATGAACTTCCATCAAATTCATAAAAATAAAGGATGGTTCTTCAAAAGAGCTATCCATAAAATCATTCATTATTCTTTCCCCACCTTTTTTGACAGGAAAACCACTTTCTTTTTGCTTTTTGTGAATATTTCTGTATATTTTATAAAAGTTGTTAAGTTCTTTTATTCTTCCTTTCTTTAATAAGTTAATAGCTATTTTTATTTTATTATTACCATATTTTTTTGATTCTTGATCCAAAAACCTTTCATATTCACTTACATATGTGGCATCATAATATTTAAAAAAATTAAAATATTTATCAAATCCTGAGTATGGCAATAACCATGGATTTGCAGAATAGCCTATTATGTTATAACCTAAAGTTGATAACTTTTTTGTTATTGTTTCACCATCGAAATTAAAAATTTTATCTATTATATTCCTATCACCAAATTCAAAATCTTCATGTATGTTATGTTCCCTTGGATACAAACCTGTAAAAAAT